>JABXKT010000119.1 GCA_013619155.1 Desulfobacteraceae bacterium | reverse complement strand
ATCACCGCTGCACTGAGGAGTCTTGGCAAACGCGTGGCTCCCTTCAAGAAGGGGCCCGATTACATAGATGCCGGTTGGCTCAGCCTTGCCGCCGGAATTCCCTGTTACAATCTTGATACCTATCTTATCGACCAGGAGACCGTCATCTCCTCCTATCTTGCCACCACGGCAAAGCACCAGGCGGATATCGCTATCGTGGAAGGCAATCGGGGCCTGTTTGATGGGATTGATATCGATGGAAAGACCAGTACCGCCGAAACGGCAAAACTTCTAAAGTCGCCGGTGATTCTCGTCCTCGATTGTGCCAAGAGTACCCGTACCATGGCGGCAGCTGTGTTGGGATGTCTTCACTTCGATCCGGAATTGACCATCGGTGGGGTGATTTTAAATCGCATCGCTGGGCCACGGCACAAGAATAATATTATCAATAATATTGAGTATCATACCGGTGTTCCGGTGATTGGGTCCATATCCAACCAGAAGACCCACTATTTTCCCGAACGGCACATGGGTCTGGTTCCCACTCAAGAGCACGAATGGGCCTATGAATCTGTGGCCAATGCCGAACGCATTGTCCGAGAAAATGTAGATATTTCTCGTCTTATTGCCCTTTCTGAAACAGCCACTCCTTTCGAACGAGAGTATCGGGTGACAGATACCGTGACGCATGCGCCAGATGAGTGTCCGGTGATCGGTGTTATTCGCGATGCCTCTTTTCAATTTTATTACCCGGAAAATATAGAAGCCTTAGAAGCCGAAGGCGCGCGCGTAGTGGAACTCAGTCCCTTAAGGGACACAGAGCTTCCCGAGGTGCTGGATGGTTTGTATATAGGGGGTGGTTTTCCCGAGACCCATGCCCGTGAATTGGCAGAAAATATCTCGTTTAGGGCGGATATTTTAGCCCGGGTAAAAAATGGGATGCCCCTCTATGCCGAGTGCGGGGGACTCATTTATATGGGTGAAGAGCTTGAGGTGGAGGGTATCGTCTATCCCATGACCGGCCTCTTTCCCCTGGCATTTTCCGTCTCTAAAAAACCCCAGGGGCACGGTTATGTCGTCGCCAAGGTGACCGGGGAGAATCCATTTTTTGAGATGGGCACTGAGCTGAAAGGTCACGAATTCAGGTACTCCAAGATCACCCGATGGGATCGCCTGGATGCGGATGCGGCCTTTACCATGACCCGCGGTACCGGTATGGCCGATAAATGTGATGGTATCACCAAGTACAATGCTCTGGCCACGTATACCCATATTCACGCCTTAGGGACTCCTTCCTGGGCCCCCTCTTTTGTATCCAAGGCGCTTCAGTATAAAAATCGATCATAATGTCCCTTCGATAGCCAGAGACCTTTCCCCTCCATCTGTAAATTCCCACGCTGTTCGTCTCTTCATCCACTCAGCCCCATGCGTCCCATGAAAATTACGGTGTGGATGAGGAGGTAGAGACCGATGGCGACGGCTGTGACACCGGTGAGGGTATAGACGGTTTTAAAGAGAGGCGAGGCTGATCTTTCGCCCCCATTTTTTAAAAGACCCTGGTTCTTTAACTCTTCTGCCCATGCGGGTTTTTCATGATGAAGATCGGATAGAGGCATTTCACCGGTGAAGATACTGGGGTTCATGGGAAAGGCCGAGGGGCGCATATGGCCCATAAAGAAGTGGATTCCGAAGATATAGACCATGGCAAGGAGTGCCTCGGCTCGATGGAGGAGTCCTGCAATATTGAGGCTCCATCCAGGGACATAGCGGCTGGCCTCCACCGAATGGGCGAGCATGAGACCCGTGATGGCCAGGATGGGCATGCCCCAGAAGACGGCCCAATAGTCAAATTTTTCCCAATAGCTCCATCTCCCTAAGCGTGCCGGGGGGCCCATACCCACCATCCATTTTATATTCGTACCCATATGACGCAGGTCGCGCCAGGAGAAGAGGAGGGAGTCGCTGCCGAACCATCCGCTCCGTCCCATGCGCAGGAGGCTGTTTCCGCCATGGATGAGGAATAAAAAGCCCATCATGATCCCGACGATGTAATGAATGCTGACTACTTTTTCGTAACCACCCATGCGGTACATTAGGGTGGATCCCCAGGGTGTCCTCATGGTGAGTTGTGCCAGTCCGGTTACCGCCTGGGTGAGGAAGGTGATCATGAGGCCGAGATGAAAGAGACGGTCCGAGGGTGTAAAGCGTTTCTGGGTGGCGTTCATGGGTGGGGTCTCCTTATGCTGAAAAGTTCTCGGAGCCCCAACATCAGGGCATGCAATGAGAAGAGACCCAGGACGCCTAGGAGTAAGCCGAGCATAAAGCGGTGGGTGTAGTGAAGGGAGGGAAAGCTCTGTTTTGCCTCCATGGATCCGGGGATGGGTTCATGGATCCGATAGGTGGCAAAGGAGGCTCCGGCTCCTTCATGGCATCTGGCACATACATAGGCGTGGCGCCTGATGGGGTTCATGGGGGAGTAGTAGTGTGCGATGCCAGCAATGGGTTCGGACCCATGGCACTGCCGACAGGTGAGATTCCCCCGTACCCCATGTTTGGAGGCGGCATTGTCAGGATGGCACGCCTCGCAGCGTCTGCCTGCATAGAAGAGGATGCCTTGATGGGCATCCGCCAGGCGACTGCGGTGGTACATGCCGGTTTTCATCCCCTTTGGTTGCCCCTCGCCTTGTCCCATGGGACGCATCTCATGGGATTCATAAAATCCACGGCTTAGTTCGTAATAACGGTATCTTCGCGAGGCTTCGACCACCTCTTCCCCCCCCACCCTCGCGCCTAGCGCCTCACCGAAGATGAGAAGAACCCCTCCGATCACTGCAAAGAAAACGCGCACGCCTCTGTTCATGGCAGAGTCTCCTTTAAAAAGGGTGAGACAATTACCGAATCGTATCTCCCAGGGGTTTGGGCAGGACGATAAGCGCCTTGTACTTTCGGTCCAGCTCCTTTAAATCCTCATTTTTGTGCTGGTGACAGGTCTGACACGAGTTGGGGAGTGCCGGGTTTTTAAGGGTATCTTCTGGTAAGAGGGGCAGGAAGACATGGCTGTGGATGTCACCGGATTCGGCACTCTTGGCGATACGCGGCATATGACATCCCACACAGTTGGCAAAGGAGTGAATGCTGTGGGCCTTGTTGCTGTTTACTATCTCATGACAGGAGAGGCACTGCTTGGATCCTGCCGATAGGGTCTGGGATCGAGTGGGGGGCATCCCCATCTGGTGGACATAGTGGCAGGAGGTGCAGGTGACTCCCTCTTTTGCGTGTTTGGATTGCTCCCAGTCGATAAATTGCTGGTGGTGTCCCTTGGAAAATTCGTTGGCGTAGACGTGCTTTATATCGCCTGTGGCATAGGAGGTGGAGGTGTAGTAGCTCCCCAGGGCTCTCCCCGGTGCATACCCCACGGGCCATCCCGCCTTGGCTTGGGTGGCCTGGCCCCGGTTGTGGCAGGATCCGCAGATCTGAACGGAGACACCCATGGTGAGTTTGGCCGGGTTGATGATGGTTTGCCGTTTTTCAAATACCGCCGTCTTGGGCAGGGCCGCATGCCAGGATCCCTTCCCATGGCAGGATTCACACGAGACGCCCAGCTCATGGTAACTCTTGGTTTTAAAATCCACGCCTGTGGCGTGGCACCCTCCGCATTTATCGATCCAGGGCCGCTTGTCCCAATCTGCCTCGTGGTAATTAACCCAGCGATGGGTATCGGCATTGTATTGGATGGGGGCGATGTATAAGGTCCCCTCTTTTTCAATGATATAACGTTGTTTCCACTGGCTTCCGATGGTGAGGAGGATGTCGTCCACTGCCGGTACATGGATTTTGTCCGAGGGGATTTTAAGTTTTTCCTCTAAAATGGCCAGATCCTTTCGAATGGCGGTCTCATCGATGTCCACTATGATGGCATCCCGATTTTCCACGGCATCCTGGGTCATTCGGCTATGGAGGGTCATTTTCCAGGAGTCGTAGTGCTCTAAGTGGCACATCTTACAGGTATCGGCCCCGACAAAAGTTTGGGCACTGGCTGTGATTGTTTTGATATCCACGGGGGGCTCGGTGCTGCACCCGGCGATAGCCATCAGAATCCATACGGCGTGAAACCATCGTTTCATGGGGCACATCTCCTTGGTTGAGATGGTTGGAAGAGGGTTATCCGATGCGTCGATAAATGAGGGGCTGTTTAAAAAAAGGTATTGATCATTTCAGGTATGGTGATCCATCTGGCATTGATGCATGGATATGCAGGCTGTTTATGGATCGTCCTTTGGTAGGTCGGGCTATGATACAGTGTATGCTGGATTGAGAGCGTATATTGTGATTGATATTTTGTTATTACATATCAACCGATTATCTCTGAAGCATATATATATGTCAATATTTTAAGGCCGAAGGTATCGGGTTTGAAGCAATGAAGGGATGAGGGGGAAGAAGGGGGCCGCATCTATTTTTGACGTGAAAAATCCGTCGATGTGTTGGGCACAGGGTGCCTATAAAATAAAGGGATATGGATGTCTCCTGGGCCCGCTTCCTGGAAGGGGTGAGGGAATTTTCTTCTTTTTTGGTCGGCACTCTGGTGTTGTCATCTTTGTTTTGCCGTTTTAATTTACTCGTTCTAGTGCTACAACAATTGGAAATTGTGCTTCTTTTTTTACTACTTATTACTCGGGAGGCGTCTTTCCATGATTATCGATTTTCATACCCATATTTTTCAGGATGAAATTATAGAAAACCGAACGGCACATCTCGCCGATGAGCCTGAATTTGCACTACTTTACGAATCTCCAAAGTCCACGATGATCAGTGCCGATAGCCTGGTGGCCACTATGGATGAGGAGGGTGTGGATAAGTCGGTGATTTTTGGTTTCCCATGGCGGGATGAGTCGCGGTATCGGGGGAATAATGATGCGGTGATTGATGCGGTTAAAAGATATCCCGATCGACTCATCGGCATGGCCTGCTTCGACCTGAATTCCAAAGGGGCGGTGGCCGAGACCAAACGGTGTTTTAAAGAGGGCCTAAAAGGCGTGGGAGAGCTGGCCTTTTATAAATCCGGCATCGATGATGCCGCCCTCGACGTGATGGCCCCTGTGATGGATCTCTGCCGGGAGGCTGATTTCCCCGTGATTATTCACACCAACGAGCCCGTGGGACACTACTATCCCGGCAAGACGCCCATCACCTTGTCTCAGATATATAATCTCGCCGCACGCTACCCGGACAACCGTATCGTTCTCTGCCATTGGGGGGGGGGGATTTTCTTCTTTAACCTTCTAAAAAAACAGGCCAAAGAGACCTTGAAAAACTTATGGTTTGATACGGCCGCCTCCCCTTATCTCTTCGATCCGTCTATCTACGAAAAAGGGGCCGACTTGGCAGGGGAAGACCGTATCCTCTTCGGTAGTGATTACCCGCTTCTCAAGCCGTCGCGTTATATCAAAGAGATCGAAAATAATGTGGCTGACACGCGTCTTAAAAATAAAATTCTCGGAGAGAATGCCGCGGCATTCTTGGGACTATAGCAATGATGAAGGTCTAAGGACGGGGATTTTGTGGGTGCCGCCTCCCCCTTTTCCCGTCGAGACCTAAAGAGTCCGGCGGGACCAGGGCCCCTCTCATTTTTTTATCTATCCATATAAAAAAAAGAGGGGTATTTGGGGGGGACGGTTTACTCTTTTCGAATATAGATCTTATGATCCACAAGGGAGAGGGATTCGATGGACCCTTTGATGAAGTGTTGTTCACCAAAAATATTGACCAGTTTCAACTCTCCGTCCTCTGTGGGGATGACCAGATCCACCGATTCCATGATGAGTGTGGGTTCTCCGCCGGTAATCAAATAGGCACTGGCTTCACACATGGGATACCTCCCTTCTTTTTTCTAAGCCCTCTTTGGGGCGTTATCTGTTAAGCAGGTTTTTTAAACCCGATTCGATTAATTCATCCACCAGATGGGGGAGGGGGGCCTTGTGGACACCCACCACCTCTACATTGTCTTGGGAGAGGGGAAGGAGTACCTTTTTAGCCTTACACCCGGATATGGCTTCGGCCATGACGGGAGTGACCTCGCCCATCAGTGCGTGGGCCATGACGATACCCAGGGGGCCTGTCACCACATCGCAATCCTTCACGCTCCGAACAATGGCATTTTCACCGGATGCCCCTCTGTTGGCGCCGGCTTTCAGCATCTGTGCCGTGGCTACTGCATTGGTACCTAAGGCAAAAATTTCCACGCGCTCTGAAAAAAGTTCTTTGGTTCGTCTGATAATGGCGCTTCCGATGCCGCCTCCCTGGCCGTCAATAACGCAAACTCTCAGCATGGTGATCTCTCATCTCTTTGGCTGTCCATTCAGGAACTCTTATCTAAAAAAGGCAGGCATGCCATGGCATCCACCCTGATTATCCCCTCTTTGGTGTCAACACGGATCGGGTTGGATGAAAAGGGGAAAGAGGAGTCAACAATGGTTTCACTTTTACCCCCATAACCTCTATAGGTCTATAGCCAATTGGTATCAAAATGGGAGTAATCTCGTCAATCTTATCCTAGAAAAAATGCCAGTTAAAAAAATATCTCTTTTGAAAGTTTATGATACAAGCAAGTATGTACATCATGAATCTTGGATACTTTGGAACTGTTTTTTGCTCTCTTCAGGGAATCAAGAGTTGAAAAAAAAGTAATATTCCGGCAAGAAAAGAGAATCAAAATGAAAGGGTCTTCTCTTTCAATAAACGCGTTATATAGCGGGAATACCCCAGAGACGGGACGCATTTTGGTTTATCGATGACTCTTTTTAAAAAACGTCCCCCTCCCTTATCATGTCATGTTATATATTCTGTTATTTCAAAGGTCCATGATACATGCATGAATGAATCTGGAATATGGCTTTTTTTAATATGGCCCTTAATTTTTGTACACGTGGCCCCATTTCGGCGGTCATGATACTCAATCAAACAGCGTGCTCATATGTCTTATATAAATACATTACATCTCACACGAGACCCTTTTACAGATTACGTGGATGGGGAGTCGTTTTTCCCCTATGCCGCCCTGACCGAGACTGTGGTTCGGGTGCGTCATCTGATGGATGCCGACCATCATGTGATTCTCATTGCCGGGGATCCGGGGAGCGGAAAGACCCTGATGATCAAACAGATTTTGGCCATGGATGAGGATAAATGGCGTGTCTGTTCCCTTCAACCCACCAGCGAATGTGCGCCTCTTCGGGCATATACCATGGCCGAAGAGGCGCTTCCCGTGGTGATGTTGGATGATGGAAATCTCTTAGAACCCGAGACTTTGAGTGCCTTGGTGAAGATGACCCTTGGGGATTCACCGTCACTCAAACAGATCATTCTGACCGGATTGCCCCATACCGCTTTGGTCTTAGATGCCTTGCGTCACCTGATGCCCCACCGTGATGGAATTCAGGAGGTCCCCTTGCCCCCGATGGAACTCGATGAGGTGAAATCGTATCTCGAGGGTCGTTTGAGGTCGGCAGGGTATGAGGGGGAGTGTCCCTTTAGCCTGAGCCAGATCATGAGGATACACACCCACTCAGGGGGCTTTCCCGGTGCCGCCAACGCCGAGGCGGCCAAAGAGCTGGCGCAGGCATATGCGGGAGAGAGTGAGCCCCCTCCCTCTAAAAAAGGATTTCTCAGCCGTTTTTTCGGGCGTTAGTGGGTATCCAAGGGCCCCCCTTAAAAAAAGTCCGCCCCTGTTTATTTTTAACGGGTACCTCACACGATTGTATCAAGTATCTGGGGGACCCCTCGGGCGGGCCATGGCACCTTTTCCCCCTGTTAGGATCCCTCGGCACCGGGTGATGCCCCTTCCCATCTCTGGGGGATCTGTGGTAGGAGAATCTTTTTGCCCTTAATTCACTTAAGGGACCTTCTCTTACCGCACTATTTACAAGACGATGAACCCCATGAATCAACCCATAGTTTTAACCTGTGACGGCTTCCCCTTCGTTTTTAATCCATCCGCCTGTGATACCTGTGGTGGGTATTGTTGCAATGGTGAGTCTGGAAATATCTGGGTCACCCGGCGAGAGATCGTTGCCCTGGCCGAAGCGATGGGGATGGATGTCCCCTCCTTTGTTGATCGGTACCTGAAGAAGGTGGGGTATCGGACCTCCATTGGAGAGCGCTGTGAGGGGGATAATTACGCCTGCCTTCTCTTCGATAGAAAAAAAGGGGGGTGTTCCGTCTATGGGGCCCGCCCGGCCCAGTGTCGCTCATTTCCCTTCTGGGACTATTTTAAAGAGCGACCCGATGAGGCGGAGGCCGAGTGCCCGGGCGTCATACGACTGAAAAACCCGGGGGACACAGACGAAAAAGGGGAACGCTTAAGACAGAGAGATGGAGAGGGGGACGATATGAAGTTCCCGGGAGATTTCCCGTGTACGGCCCATCTTCCAATCTGAACAGTGGGCGGCATCATCCAAGATGGCGTCTATTTTTTTTACAAGCCCTTTAATGTTGATGAGGGGATGGCGGGTGAAGACCTCAGGCAGTCCGTGGGTCAGGCTGCAGACAAGGCATTTACTGGGTCTCTGGGTCAGGTGAAGTTCGAACTCGAGGCTCTTGGGGCCGGCGCTGACAAAGACCAGAGAGATATCGTAGGCCCCGTCTTGAGAATCCCCGTAGAGCGCTTCAAAAAACTGGTCGGAAAGATGGGGCGGGAATAACTCAGCGAGGGTGTCGGCAGTAAACAGAGACCGAAACGTGTCCGTGGTCATGGGTGGATGCTCCTTGGTCATTTTTGGTTTGCGTTACTGGAGGTTCCGGGTTTTTACCCCCCGGCTCCCACATGGTTTTTGAAGGAAAGAAACCATACACCAAGAAAAAGCCGGTGGTCAAACCAAAAAGCCGCCATCCTTAGCTCTTTAAGGGAGGAGATGGGTCCTGCAGGCGATGATAATGATGTGTGATAAATCAATCAGGAGTGTGGAGATGCTGAAGGCATATAGACAAGATGCAGCCAAGAGACAAGCCATGGGGATTCCCCCCAAACCCCTCACCGATTCACAGGTGATGATGCTCTGCGAGCTTCTTCAAGCCCCGCCAGTGGGGGAGGAGGCCGAGCTCGTGGCCCTTTTATCGGATCGTATCCCTTCTGGCGTGGATCCCGCCGCCAAGGTGAAGGCCCATTTTCTCACGGCCCTTGCCCGGGGAGAGGTCGTGAGTCCTCTGATGGCACCGGAAGAGGCCGTTTATCTCTTGGGAACCATGGGAGGGGGATACAATACCTCGGCCCTCTTTGAGCTTCTCGGCGATGCAAAGTTGGGAGAGAAGGCGGCCGATGCCTTATCACGACTCCTCATTGTACCCGATGTTTTCGATCGGGTGGTGGCGGATGCGGCTAGGCTTCCTCAGGCTGAGGCTGTGCTCTCCGCATGGTCCGATGGTCTTTGGTTTACCGAAAGAGAGGCACTGCCCGAGAGCCTTACCGTGACGGTCTTTAAGGTAGACGGTGAGAGTAATACCGATGATTTTTCTCCCGCCTCCGAGGCGTGGAGTCGGCCCGATATCCCCTTACACGCCCTCTCCATGTTCACGAGCCGAGATAAAGCGGCCCTATCCACCA
This sequence comes from Desulfobacteraceae bacterium, assembly GCA_013619155.1. Classification (GTDB taxonomy): domain Bacteria; phylum Desulfobacterota; class Desulfobacteria; order Desulfobacterales; family Desulfolunaceae; genus Desulfoluna. The sequence goes on along the minus strand of JABXKT010000119.1, from coordinate 2,057 downwards.
TCGAGACCCTTAAAACCAAAGGGCACCCCGTGGCCTTCGTGGGGGATGTGGTAGGCACCGGTTCCTCACGTAAATCTGCCGTCAACTCCCTTCTGTGGCATATCGGCGAAGAGATTCCCTTTGTCCCCAATAAGCGGGCAGGCGGTGTGGTTTTGGGGGGAAAGATTGCCCCTATCTTCTTCAACACCTTAGAAGATGCTGGGGCTCTGCCCATCGAGTGTGATGTCTCGGCCCTTAAGACGGGAGCGGTGATTACCCTCCATCCCTATGAGGGTACCATCACCGATGAAGAGGGGAGGGTTCTCTCCACCTTCGCCCTGAAGACCGAGGTGCTCTTCGATGAGGTGAGGGCCGGCGGTCGAATTCCCCTGATCATCGGGCGTAACTTAACCGATATGGCCCGAAAGGCGAAGAGTCTGGATGTAAGCCCCCTCTTTCGCCCCACCCCGGTGGCTCCGGAGACGGGTACGGGATTTACCCTGGCCCAGAAGATGGTGGGCCGTGCCTGCGGCCTCGAGGGCGTAAGGCCCGGAACCTATTGTGAGCCCAAAATTACCACCGTGGGGTCCCAGGATACCACCGGTCCCATGACCCGGGATGAACTGACCGAGCTGGCCTGCTTGGCCTTCTCCTCGGATCTGGTGATGCAGTCTTTTTGTCACACGGCGGCGTATCCGCGTCTTGTGGATATCGCCATGCACGACAGCATGCCCCGATTCATGGAGGCGCGGGGGGGGATTGCCCTAAAGCCTGGAGATGGGGTGATTCACTCCTTCTTAAACCGCATGATCCTACCCGATACCGTGGGAACCGGCGGTGACTCCCATACCCGTTTTCCCATGGGAATCAGTTTCCCTGCCGGTTCGGGGTTGGTGGCCTTTGCCGCCGCCATGGGGGTGATGCCCCTGGATATGCCCGAGTCGGTACTGGTGCGCTTTACCGGGACGCCACGACCGGGGATCACCTTACGGGATATTGTCAATGCCATCCCCTTGACGGCCATCGAAAAGGGGCTCCTCACCGTGCCGAAGGAGGGGAAGAAGAACATCTTCTCCGGGCGTATCCTGGAGATGGAGGGGCTGGACCACCTCAGCGTGGATGAGGCCTTTGAACTCACCGATGCCTCGGCCGAACGTTCGGCCGCCGCGGCCACCATTCGCCTTAGCGAGGTCCAGGTGAGTACCTATCTGCGATCCAATATCGCCTTGCTGAAGGATATGGTGGCCACGGGGTATCAATCCAAGGCTACCTTAGAGGCGCGTATTGCAGCCATGGAGGCGTGGTTAAAAGCACCGTCTCTTCTGGCCGCCGATAGCGATGCCGGGTACGCTGAGGTGATCGAGATTGATCTATCGGCCATCACCGAGCCCATCCTCGCCTGTCCCAACGATCCCGATGATGTGAGGCGACTCTCTGAGGTGGCGGGTACCGCCATCGATGAGGTCTTTATCGGCTCTTGTATGACCCATATTGGTCATTTCCGGGCCGCCGAGGCGATTTTGGCCGGAGGGGGCGAGGTACCGGTGCGTCTCTGGATGGCTCCGCCCACGATGATGGATCGGGAACAGCTGAGGCGCGAGGGGCTCTACAACAGCCTCAGTCGTACCGGAGCGCGCTTAGAGATTCCCGGCTGCTCTCTGTGTATGGGTAACCAGGCACGTGTGGCTCCGGGGGCCACGGTTTTGTCCACCTCCACCCGTAACTTTCCCCATCGCATTGGGGATGATGCCCAGGTCTTTTTAGGCTCTGCGGAGTTGGCAGCCATCACGGCCCGCCTGGGGTATCTGCCCGATGCCGCCGCCTACTTTGAAATGGTGGCCGTCCTTGAAGAGAAAAAGGAGACGATTTATCGTGTTCTGGATCTCTCTGAGGCATCGGACGCATAAAAAAGCACTATAAAAAAAGGCCCCCTCCCGATGCGGGAGGGGGCCTTTTTTTTGAAACGACGCCCTTTTTTAAAGTCGCTTCCGGGCCGGACGTTTCCAACTATTTAAAAAATTTGATAAAAAGATATCGGTATGCGGGCCGGACGCACTTTTTTGAAAATATCAGAAAAG
>JABXKT010000118.1 GCA_013619155.1 Desulfobacteraceae bacterium | reverse complement strand
TCTGCAATCTTTATTGGTTCAACAAATGTTTTGATATCTTCTTCAGGAACATGATATACATTTCGTAATCCATCAAGAATTTCTTTTTTCATTAACTTAAAAAACAATTCTCCCATTTTTGTCTGGTTATAACTCATTGATTTTCTAAGGGTTTTTAGTCTGTCCTTAAATTCCACTATATTTTTCTCCGTTTTGCATGTATTTTTTATTGACCATATTCCGTGATATATGCAAAAGAATATAAACAAATTATTTAGGCTAAAACCACATCAAAGAGAATCATCACCATGACCACTCCCATGAATCACTTCGATAGATTAGACGCCCTGAAACGCAAGGGGATCACCCAGGCATCCATCGCCAGTAGCCTGGAGCCCCCCGTTCGCTCCGCTACCCTCTCCCTGGTCCTCGCTGGGAAGTCTGTCTCTGCCCGAATTCGGCGCAAAGTGGCCGAAGTCATTGGGAAACCCTTCGAAGTCGTGTGGGGAGAAGAGGACAGGACGAATCTTTAATGATACCCCAATAGCCTACTATTTTAAACTAATTTGTTCAGTAAGGGCAATATCTCACAGGTAACAATCAAACGGCAGGACGCATAAACGGCCGTAACGACCGGAGGGGGGGGACCATGACACGCAATCCACGCACCATCTTGAGCGATATCCGACAATTGGTGGGGGACACCTACCTCTCGAGTCTCTACGGCATCAATAAGCGTACCCTCCAGCGATGGACCGCCCAGGCGCCCTTCGTCTCGGAAGAGTCGATCCGGGCGAACCCCATGGAAAAAATCGTCCAGGTTATTGCCCGCCTCCGGGGGGAGATGGGGGGCGACCGGGTGGCCCAGAATCTGGTGGAGGTCTTCGCCGCCGCCGCCGGAGGACGCCTCGAGGTGGCGGAAATTACCCCCGATAAAGAGACGGTGGAGGAGGAGATGCTGGACGATGCCACCAGCCTGACCGTGTTCCGGGAGGCGATTCGATCCGGAGCCTCGGAGGTCGAGGTAAGGGAGGCGGCTCGAAGGGCCAAGGCGGAGATCGACGAGACCCTGGCCCTCTATCTCTCCAGCCGCACCACCGCATAAACCGATTGTTCCACCCCTGGCACCGCCAGGGTCGCCCCGCGCTTTCGCCCAGAGCGCGGGGCCTTCCACTGATACCCATCACCATTTTACGGGTGGTGGGTATCAGCGGGAGCAGCGAGAGCAGCGAGAGCGTGACTCCCCGAGGCGATGCAACGAGCGACGACCGGCGGAAGGCCGGAGGTGGATCAAACGGTGTGAGAGCCCCCACCTTTTTCAAAACGAGTCACCGGGCTGTAATCGGCCCCTCATCACACCCAACCCCAGGACCTTTCTATGGCCTATCGCGGCAAATTTCGTGCGGCGCACCGCACAAGCGATAACTACGAGGGGTGATTCCTAGAATATGTGGCGTTCGGCCGCACGACAGACAAGCGCGCTGCTGCACCCCGCCATCGATAAAAATTGGTGGTTTACTTACAGCACCGGGCACCGGATCGACATCGAAGGGTATGGCGTCACCGAGGATCGGCGGGGCACCGGAATCCTCGGCCACCCTATTTCTTAATGCATCATCATTCAAGGAGCACATCAATGGACGATTGGAATGGGATTTCCCTGGGCGATACGGTCCGGGACATTGTCACCGGGTTTACCGGTATCGCAACGGCAAGAGTCGAATATTTAAACGGCTGTAAACAGATCTGTATCAAACCCAAGGTGGCGGAGAATGGGAAGATGCCCGATGGGGAATATATCGATATGCAGCAGGCGGAGATGGTGGGGGAAGGGGTTCATATCACTCAAAAAACCACCGGTGGTCACATGACCGACATGCCGAGGGGATAGGCAAACATCATGACACCCCCCATGGACGCATTGAAGAGAGTGCTCATCGCTGCGGGATCTGTCACCGATCCCACCGAGGAGCTATCGGCGGCCCTGGACAATGCCAGGGAGGTACTCTCCGTGGCGTGGGTCGTGGCGAGGCGGGATGAGATGGAGGAGTACGCCGATATGGACGAGAGATACCGGTATCAGAGCCGCAGGGACCGATTGCGGCTCGCCTGGGATCTGGGCCATTTTTTTATCTCGCAGTCCATTGTCCTCGAGTACCGCCGCCTCAAGTCGGGGACTCTAACCGGGGCACGCCTCGGAGTCGCCGCGCCGGCGATCTTCACCTTCTTGAAAAAAATGAAGATCCCCCGCCACCCCCGGGGCGGGTGTCACCGATCTCCCAAGCTCTCCCCGATCCAGATCTCCGCTGCCATGGGCGCCCTGGCCGAGGAGAGACCCCACTATCTGGGGTCTTGGTGCAAAGCGTATATCCGCCGCGCCGGGCTCCCATGCAGCAGTCCCTATCTGGCCCGGCGCATACGCGACGCCAGATAGAAAAAAAATAAACCAAGGAGAAAAGAAAATGCATGAGGCGATGAGAGGCAATCCCCGCAACGTGAAAGTCACCCTGGCCACACTGAACAACGGCGACGCCGTGGAGAAGTTCGACATGGCACTAAACGATGTGCTGGCCGATATGGTGGACCCCAACAAAGACCCCGACGCCGACCGCGCCATCACCCTCACCATTAAATTTAAGCCCAAGAAGCGCAAAGGGGGGCACCGATACGGGGACACCAGCGTCTTTATCGCCTGTAAGGCCAAGTTCGGCCCATACCAGGAGATCGAGGAGGGGATGGTCGTCTCCGAGGGGATCGAGGGACCCGAGGCGCATCAGGATATCTACCAGGAGGGAGACCTCGACGCATTTTTCTCGGATCGGTCACCCCGCATTCAGTCTGAACCCGTATAACCCCTTTTAACACGATCACAGGAGAGACCCATGGAGACTAATTTTCTCACAGAGTTCGCACACTACCTCGCAGGGCTGAAAAAAGAGCCCTTCGTAGAGGATAATAAGGGGCGGCAGTACCGTCTGGGCGACTACTCACCCATCCGAGAGTCGGCTCCCGACGCCCTGCGGGTGGAGACCCTCTCCGCCGTTAAACACTATCTGGAGGATATCCCCGATCCCAACGCCCATGAAGAGCTCTTCCTCCATATCGAGGATTACCAGACGGTGAGCCTCAAGACGACATTTCGTGCCAATAGCTTCTGCGAGAGGCGCACCCTCCTCGTGGCCAAAACCCCGGATTTGGCCCAGGAGAACGGGATCTTCACCGGCTCTATGGCCCAGAGTGAATTTATCATCGCCTTAAACACCCTCTTCGCCGAGAGTACCGCCTCCTTTGTCGGGGCCGATGAGGACGATCGCTCCTATCTCCTTCGGGTGGCCAGCCGCATCACCGCCCAGGCCAGCGCCGAGACGGTGGACAACGGCATGAGCCAGGACACCACCCTCAAGAGACAAACCCGGGGGAACCTGACCCAGGACGAGTCGATCCGCCCCATCGTCTCTCTGCGCCCCTACCGGAGTTTCAGGGAGGTAGAGCCCGTTGAAGGGCTCTTTAACTTCAGGCTTGTGCCCAAGGAGGAGAAGCCCCCCGGCCTCAAGCTGGTCGTCGCCGACGGCGGCGCCTGGAAACTGGCCACGGTGCTCGCCGTTAAACAGCACCTCACCGAGACCCTCGGCATCACCATCCCCATCATCGCCTGATATCCCACCCGGGTCCCTCACCCAACGGAAGGGGCCCTTCTCCGGAGGCCCCTTGAACCTCGCCTATTTTCAATCCCAGATCCATCGCACATGCCAGCCCGAGGCGTGGCGCCCCGTCTACCTGCGGCCCGGGCTCTGTGCCACCACCGGGCATATATGCGGTCAGGTTCAGGGGTTCCTCCGGCACGGGATCGATACTCCGGGGGTTTTCGCCCTCTCCCAGACCCTCGGAGAGGCCCTCTGGTACACGGCCGAGTGGGCCGCCTTTAACGGGCTCGACATCCCATCCATAGAACTCGCCCCCCACCATACCGACGCGCCCATGGTCAAAATCGCCCCCCTGGAGGCCCTGGCCCGGGCGACATCCCTATCGGCCTGTGCCTTCGCCGCCCACCCCGAAATGGAGAGTCTCACAAACCATATCCACAGCCTGGAGCGTCTGGCCCACGCCCTGGGCGACAATATGGAGGGCATCGCCCGGATGGCGCTGGGGGCCATACATATGAAAGGTATCCACCAGACGAGGGATTCATGAAAATAGCCATCCTGATCATCATCGCCCTGGCCATCGCCAGGACAAACCGGAGAGACCCATGGAGATGATCGTCATACGGGGCCTGCCGGGCTCCGGGAAGAGCACACGGGCTGTCAGCGAGTTCCCGGATCACCTCCACTACGAGCCAGACCACCTCTTCTGCGACACCCAGGGCCGCTACCGCTTCGACGCCCAACTCTGGAATCGGGCGTGTCAATGGGTGGAGATCCTCACCGACTTCGCCCTGGCCAGGCAGGAGTCGGTGGTGGTCTCCGATGTATTCGCCACCCTGGCCGAGATCGAGCCCTACCGCCGCCTGGCCGAGATCCACGGCGCCGAGTTCCGCATCATCACCTGTGAGGAGCGGTTCGGCAGCGTCCACCGGGTGCCGGTGACCATTATCAACGAGATGCGGGAAAAATTCGAGGGGGAGTAAAGGCAGCCTCCGGCGGCCAGGGGATAAATCCCCTGGACCCCAGGCTGCGAATGATCTCACCCCGAATAACGGGGCGAGATCATTCGCGGAGATCTTCCTAAGTGTGGCCAAGAACTGCGTATCAAATCCAACCCATAAAATAAGGGGAAAATCTTACGATGAAACGACTCTTTTTATGCCTGGTGCTGGCCCTGTTGATGGGATGCGCCACCACCCAAGTGAAATCACCCCCCATACCCACCACCCGACCGCAATCATCGCCCATACCCACCGGCGAGCGCGTAACCGCTCCCCACGGCTGGACAGACTACCAACAACGCGGGGGTGAATAATGGCCACCGACGAGCAGTGGGCCGATCTGGTGGAGGTACACCGTCAGATAAAAGACCGATTCCACTACCGCCCCGATATCGAGCTCTACCATACCCGCGAGTTCTGGACCGTCATGGGGGCAAATTACGAGGGCGACTGCGAGGATTTTGCCCTCACCTGCCGCCAGCGCCTCATCGCCAAGGGGTGGGAGCGTCATCTCTTACGCCCCGCATGTTGCTGGACGGAGACCGGCGGCTACCACGCCGTCATGGTGGCCGAGATCGAGGGAGACGCCTACGTCCTCGATAACCGGCAAAACCGGGTCCTCCCCTGGGCCGATCTGCCCTACACCTGGGACAAGATTCTGGACCCCAGCGGGGCGTTCTGGGTGGTTATTCATCAATAATAATAATACGGGAGGGCACACATGACATATCAATGTAAAATTACCCAGCAAACATTCAGTCTCACGGAGTACCCACGCGGCACCCAGGTCGTTCTGGGGCCCATCCCCACGGGATACGTGGTGGCGGGGGGCAATGTCGGCGGAACGGACATATTCTGCAACCGCCTCGTGCGCGCCCGATACGAGGGCCACGAGGGAAAAATCCTCTTCACAGCACGACTGCCCCGAATCGTATCGATGATCACCGTGGTGGTGCGCTTTAAACGGCAACCGGCCAAGGCGGCATAACGGCCATAAAGGGAGCACACCCATGAAAAATATCATATCGCCCATCACTGATCCCCTGGGGACCAACTGGGAACAGCCCCCCACCCATGAGATCGAGATCGACGACACCCATGCCTTGATGAGCCGAAAGACCTTCGAGGGACTGCTGGATTACAGGGCGTCCCTCCCGAGTGGGGTCTACGAGGGGAAAATGTGGGCAGGGCGCAAGGACTTCGGATCGCTTCTCTACTGGTACGGGTCCAGCGAGATCCCGGAGATGTGCTCCATCAACGTGCGGGAGATATTGGTCGTGGAGGAGAGATGATGTCTAAAAAGATCACGGGGCAGGAGCTGGGGATGTTCGTGGGAACGGGGCTGATGTTTCAACAGGGGTACGATCAGCACGCCGTCAAAAATGAGTTGCACAGTGTCCACGATAGGGGGTTTTACCTGAAGGACGGGTCCAACTATTTCTGGGATGATATGGGCCTCCTGGTTCGACCCATCATGCGCCCTCTGTCGGCGATTACCGAAGAAGAGTGGAAAGCCATGGGCCTTTGGTTGACAGAGTGGGCGGTATTCAAGAATGCCGGCTACCAGATCCCCGGATCCCTTCGATACCTGACGGTGAGGGCCCTGGCGGATGGCCATTATGATATTTTTAACTGGCGATCCGCCACCTGTGATGGCGATTTTGGGGAGGCCGATGGGGGAAGAGTCATCGCCTTGCCCGGAGTACCGTTTACCACCGAATCTGGCCATATAATGACGATCACACGCACGGCTTTAAGCCCTTACCAATTCCGGGTGAAAGTAGGGGAGGAAGAGACCTTCCGTGGGGTAAAACCCGCATGTGAAGCGTACGTCCTCGATCTCTTTCACACCGCGATACGCATCGCCTAATCGACGGGAGAATAATTGATGGCCATCTACGCGAAGACATTATCACCGGAATGGCGCAAAGCCTTTGAAGAGTATGAGGATTTAACCGGATTTGAGCCCATGCACCAGGAGGCTATCGATGCCGGGGAAACGACCCCACAAGAGGCATGGCACGAAAATATCAAATGGCTGGAGGATCTTGTGGCCGACGCAATCAATATTGAAACTCCGACAGATTTTGGGACGACATAAATGAGACCGCCATGGGGGTCTGGACCGGGTCCGGCTTGGGTCTAGACTGGGTCTAGACCCAGTCTAGACTGAGTCTAGACTGGGTCTAGACTGGGTCTGGACTTTTCCGTTTTTTTAATATCAATATTTTCAATATGTTAACAGGTGGGTCTAGACTGGGTCCAGACCCCTCTTATAAAGAAAGAAAGAAGATAAAAGATCTTTCTTTCTTGTTTTTTTTACCCCCCTCTCCCTACAAAATCCGCATTTTCGACTTCTGTCTATACATTACTGGTTCACGCCCCATACATTGCCCACGAAAACAATTGATATTCTTATAGTCTTGTGGCTATACTCCCCCCCACATAAACTATTCAGGGGGACATATGGGCTATATTATCGCTGTTTTTACGAACAAAGGCGGCGTGGCGAAGACGACCACGACACTCAGTCTGGGGCATGCCTTTGCCAAGAGAGGCGTTCGAACGCTGGTGGCCGATATCGACTCCCAGTGCAACAGTTCGGAGCCGCTGATCGGGGTGGACCCCCAGGACAACCTCATGGACGTCCTCACCGACAAACGAGACCTGGAGGCGTGCATTCATCCCATTGAGGCCCAAAAAGGCCTTTTTTGCCTCCCAAACACCTCGGACATGGTCAGCATCGAGCCAACGCTCATTCGTCGAGGTGTCGAAGGATTTGGGGTGTTGCGTGATAAAATCCAGGCGTATTGCCGGGATCATTTCGACGTCACCATCATCGACTGTCCGCCGAATCACGGTATCATGACGATCAATGCCCTGATGGCCGCCGACCTGGCCATCGTCCCCACCGAGGCGGGAAGCAGGAACTCCATCAAGGGGCTTAAATCGGCCCTGACCTTCATCGACGACATAAAGGGCGACGGAAACCCAGATCTGAGATTTTTAAAGCTCCTCGTGACCAAGGTGGATATCCGGACATCCATCGGGAAGGATTACCTCGCCCAGCTCCAGGATGTCTTCGAGGGAAAAATTTTCGATACGTATATTCCGAGGAACGTCGATTTTCAATATGCAGAGAACCAGAACAAGACGATTTTTCAGTCCAACCCCAAGGCGGCCGGAGCGAAGGCCTACATGAAAGTGGCCATGGAAATCATCGATCTCCTGGAGCTGCAGAAATGAGCCAATTTTCCGCTTACAAAAAACAAGCAGAAAAACACTCTAAAAAGTCGAAACGGCGAGATACCGGGATCGATAAAAACGGGCTAAAAAGTCTGACAGAGGATCTGGGAATATTTCAGGATAATCCCGAAAATAGTCTGGACCCGGTCCAGACTGGGTCCAGACCCAAGCCAGACCCGGTCCAGACTCAAGCCGCGCCCATATTACTGACAAAGCTACAGCGCCAAGTGTACCAATTTTTTGTAGATAATGGTCAAAGTGGTGTTTTCAACCGGACCCTTGTCCATGCAGAGACAGGCGTGTCCAAAGCCACCGTCAAGGCCACTATCTTGAAATTACAAAAATGTAAAATCATTGAGATCGGGCCGCTGTGCTCCATCAAAAAAACCCAGGCATATACACTCGATCTATCGATAACGGTGTGTGCAGGCGATTACGAGCCGGTTCAAGCACCACCGGGGCATATTGAGCTCTCCGAGTTCTGGCAATCATCGGGGCTGACACTGCAAAAATGCGGGGAGTGGCTGGCGGAGATACCGGGCTTAACTCCGGAACGGCTGCGGGTCCAGCTGGAGTATGGAGAGCATACGGAGGCGGTGATCAAGGCGGAGAAGGGGCCGGTGGTCTACATCTACGGATGCCTGAAGAAGAGTCCCCTGGTCAAGCCAGCGGCATATCGGACGGTCGAAGATCAGTATGCCGAGATCATGCAGCAACGCATTGACGAGGCGAACAAAAAGGCGGTGGAGCTTCGACAGCTCAAAGAGCGGTTGTTCGATGCAGAGTACGAGGCGTGGTGCCTGGAAAATCCTGATGAGATCGTGCAGATACATAAAAAATCGATGCACCATCAAAGGGCCATAACGAGCCCCATGGTCCAGGCATATATCAAGGGGGAGTATCGAAAAAGGCATCGTCAGTGAGACACATCGCCGGCTGTCTCGAATTAAAAAAAATGACCCCTCCATGAAGGGCCATTTTTAACTATCTGAAATATAAGAGTAAAGGGTTCAAGGTCCGATAAGGATCATTAGGTAAACTTTTTACTTAAATGGTTGAAATTATGTGTGTATGGGCTTTTGAGAGGTGTATCATAAAGTTTTATCGGATGTCTCACTATTAATTCACGGGAGTGATTCACCATTTTTTTGAGAAAGAGGTCAAGAAACACCGTCTCATCGTTCACGGCGAGCCCCGTCTATATGAGTTTTCTGAGGGCCAAAATATATTCTTGGCCATAAATATAGTCCCCTTTCTCATTCGGATGAATGCCATCGTCGGACCACTCGACGTCGGGGAACACAACGCGAATAATGCCGGATGTGGGGGCATTTTGTATAAAAATTAATTCATAAGAGTCCGCCTTGGCGTGTGCATTGTGGGGATTACTATCGAAATCCAGGGCGGTACCGGTTACACTCAGGTCTTGGTCAACACTGTTCCCTGTGTTGCACTGTAAGTAACAATCTTTGCCGTATACATCGACCCCGGATACTATCACTTTAAAGCCAACGCTATGATTGATTTTTATCAAAGAGTAGGTATCCGCCCCGGTGGCGGTTATATCCTCATATGTATTTCCCGTTACCTGCCGCTTTTGAAAGTTTGTGACCGCCCCCAAGATATCTATAATTCCACAACCGAATTCCTGAGCCAGACCACGGTGGATATGCTCGAAACCCCAGATCTGCTCATACCCGAACAGATTAGCGGGTGACTGCAACGTTAATAAAATTTCCATGGCCGGATTGATACGACGCAGTCTTTGGATCAGATCGGCATACTTCTCACGATAGACCCCCAAGCTGCGTATCGCAAACTCTGATCCAACCAAGCTGGTAAAATCATCAATATTAAGAAGCTTTTCAGGAAATAGATACTGCTCCCACTGGATCGTGCCTGTTACACCATCAAAAATCGTCACTTCCCTTATGGCCACGGCATCAAGGTCGCCGGTATAGTTGCCAACCATCACGATGTCGCCCACTTCAACGAGGGCCCCTACTAAATGAGCACTAGTCAAACTTTGCCGGGTAATTGCGTCAATGAGGCCTGTGTTCTTCACGGTGTCATAGGTGGTGCCGTTCCAGCGAGCGGACTCGTAAAAGTTCGTCATAATTTTACGCAAATCATCTTCGGTTACGCTATTTATCGGGCGGGAGACTTTACGAGTTAGATACTGTTTGTCGTCATTGGTGCCAAATTCCAACACCGCAACATCAGGGACAAACGAGAAACACCCATCCTGATAATTACGACCCGTGGCAATTAAAAATCTATCCAAATCCCAACCACCCGTGGAAGCGTCACAAAGATCGTGCAGCCTCCCCGCCACGTAATTCAGGCAAAAATAAGGGGCAGCACTACCACCAGATAGAACCAATTTTATAGTGCGGTGCTTAATCTCACCAAGAGGGTAAACGACATGGGCTCCAATATCTGTGCAGCGGGGACCCATATTTCGGAAGTCACCAGAATTTTGTGTGAGGTCTGAGCGGCTCAAGCTATCACCATAAGGGTGTTCAGTAATTTCGTCATCAATCGCCTCTCCCCAGGTCCCACTATTATGGGTAACTACTCGGCCGTAGTTGTATGCCACTTCTATGGTTGAGCCCGCTGCGGGGGGGGTTATAAATTCAAGACAGTGGATAAGCCGACCATCCCCACTGTGCCCATACGCAGTGAACCGTTGATATACAACAAAATCATTCGAATCAAAGTATGGGATTCTCGAAACTTTTACTTGCCCTTCTTGCTCTATACCATTCACAGTAACGATATGGTTATACGTGAAAAGCCTATCCAGAAAAAAGATTTTCGTCGTGCCATCCCCAATGAAAGAGGCTGCATCGTTGCCCATAGTCGGATTCTTATTGTCGAAAGAAAACAGCAAGTCATCGTCAATATATACATCAATGACACCGTAATTAGCGGTGCGCAGAATTGTCTGCCCAATCACAAGCTCATCACCGTACATGGGAAATTCTATGCTATCACCAATATTGTCGATTCGTCGTCCAACCCTTTTCCATTGCTTATTATGACTAAAAATTAATGGTGTTATGGGCTGGCCCCCAGAATTATTATAGAATAGTGTGTCACAGTGTAGTGATCCGGCCATGGCTTGAATAAAGTCCGCTGTCAACCCAGAGAAACCGTCATTTGGGACACCGGCCCCGCATGTGATGCTTGAGCCTGCCAATAGAATTTTTTTATTAGTCGGCAACGTTGCCTCAGCTGCCAATACATCCGATTGAACCTTTTGCAATGCCAAACGGTCCATTGTCAGACGTTCGATTTTATTAGGCACTAACTCGATGTTATACGTATCAAAGACCAACCAAGAGTCATCTATAGGAAGATCACCCAAGGCCAGATGGAGGGTGTAGGTTACGCCATCGACGGTGGTCGTTAATACTTGATACTCTTTAATCAGCTCAAACGTATTTAGGTCAATCTGGACACCCTTTGTTAAATTATAAATAGCCAGGCGCTGGGGAGGAGAGCTAGCCCAGTTTAGATTGAATCTGGAGATCACAAGTGTATCGCCCTCGACACTGCTCACATTGGCGCCGCCAAGTTCGAACCCCAGAATAACGCCAATGACTTTGACTTCATCCACGGTGTACGAACGGTCGGGGTATTTAAGCCAGTTGTTGCAGCCCAGCTTCGATATAGTCGTCTTAGCCTCTGCCCCAACTGCCGATACCTCTGCCCCAACTGCCGATACCTCTGCCCCAACTGCCGATACCTCTGCCCCAACTGCCGATACCTCTGCCCCAACTGCCGATACCTCTG
>JABXKT010000117.1 GCA_013619155.1 Desulfobacteraceae bacterium | reverse complement strand
ATAATTTAGGTATTGCGCTGTGCCTTCCATCGTCCCCGAATAAGGGATGCGACTCGGATGCTGTGGGCCAATGAAGATCCACAGCATCCAATCTCTCTCGAGTGGGGTCTGGCTTCCCGTAAAAAGGTAGGTCGTTGCTCCTCTCACGGGGGTATGGCTAATCTTCTGTGAACATCATGCGGTTCATGTATTCCATGCTGAAAGACTTATGAGCCGACAACTCCACATGTCGCGTGTGGTGTCGGATGGCATCTGCGGTGTCAAGCCCATTCTCTTCGGTGATATACCGTAAGGCCCCGAAGGAGGCGGCATTGCCCAGGACGGAGATCTTGTTCAGGAGACCATGGGGGATCATGCCGATGCGTGAGGCACTTTCCGGGTGAATGGCGGAACCGAAACCTCCGGCAAGGTAAAGGGTGTCGATTTCATTGCAGGTGATGCCTGCTTCCTGCATGAGAATTTCGATACCGGCCCGTAAGGCGGCCTTCGCCAGTTGCACTTCCCGGATATCCTTTTGGGAGAGGAAGACCTTGTCGGTGAGATTGAACTGAATCGTGTTTTTTTCTCCCTCGATGGCCTCGGCCAGGCTGCCCTGGTGGCGAAGGCGTCCCGTGGCATCCAGGGCCTCTTCATCCAGGAGCAGGGCTACGGCGTCGATGACGCCGGAGCCGCAGAGACCCGTGGCCTTTCGGCCGTCGATCACGGTGATGCCGACGCCGTCGTTGGCTTTGAAGACGGAGTCGATGGCACCGGGCTGTCCCGGCATGCCGCAACTGAGGTTGGCCCCTTCAAAGCAGGGTCCGGCGGCGGCAGAACAGGCGTAGCAGATTCCATCCGCGTAGAGAACGGTTTCGGCGTTGGTGCCGATATCGGTCAGGAGAAAATTTTTACCTTTGCCGACGGCTCCGGTAGCCAGAAGGGCGGCGACGATATCTGCCCCGATGTAGGCGGAAACCCCGGGAAGCAGGAAGGCGCGGCCATCTGAGAGGAGCCCCAGGTCGCGGGCGGGCATCTGCATGGCGCTTAAGGTGGCTGGGATAAAGGGCGCCTTGCTGATGAACTCAGGGGTCAACCCGCATAAAAGATGCATCATGGTGGTATTCCCGGCCAGGGCGATGAGGCTGACGTCGCTTGCCTCGCATTCGGTGAGCAGACCAACCAGCAGGGTGTTGAGCTGTTCGACGATGGCGGTGTGAAGGGGGGCTATCCCGTGTTCCATGGTGTACTGGATGCGGGTCATGACGTCGGCTCCGAAGGGGGCCTGGGCGTTGTGAAACCCATTGACGGCCACCGTTTTTCCTGTGTTCAGATCCACGAGCATGCCCGCAACGGTGGTCGTGCCGATGTCCACGATCAGCCCGAGGTGATCGGCCTCATCGCTATAGCCGACGAAGGCCCCCTGATGAAGGAGGGCGTACCCGGAGAATTGATGCCGGCGCAGGAAATCGGGAAGTTTGCGCAACTGCGCTAAGGAGAGCTGGTGCGTGCAGGTGCCGATGCTTGTCATGAGGCGATCGAGATCCGGTGCCTGGTCGAGGATAGCGGGGGCCGGGGCCTGAAAAGGGGTCTTGGTCAGGGCGGGATCCAGGGCATATTCCGAGGCACGGAATTGGGTCAAGACTTTCAAATCCTGTCGGTCTGCGATGGTGATGTGCATGCCTTCCGATGGCCAGGTGTAACAGGCGAGGCGTACTCCTGCCTCAAGCTCCATGGGCGTTAGGTGATTCTTCTCCTCGTCCGTTGGGTCCGTCTCACAAAGGATTTTGCATTTTCCGCATTTTCCGATGCCACAGGGGGCCACGATAAGCCGGGCTTCCCTCAGAGCGCCGACAAGGGGCTTGTCTTTAGAGACGACAAGGGGGGTCTCTTTTTGGTCGTGAGTGACGGTGATGGTAACGGTCATGGCTACGTTCCTACGGTGGACGGGTAAATAGCGTGGGCATTCTCGGTCGAAATCGGCCTATAGGGGAGGTGTGGCCAGGGGGAGGAGAATGCCCTTTTTATTCGGGTGGCTAAGCTAAAAAAACCCTTGCACGGTGGGGCCGTGACCCTTTCATGCGGCCACCCGATTATCTTAATAGGCCGTAGGAGGCGTGTGTGATGCGTCCCACGGCGGTTTTCGTTTACTTCATGGCTGCGTTGATCTCTGCAGTTAGGGTCTTGCTGGTGGGAATGAGAGAGATATGCTTGATTTCTCCATGGATAAGCATGGCTGGGGCGTTTGCCAGGCCTATTTTGTTCATGAAGGCGACGTTTTCAGGGTACATGATGGAGCGCTCCACCACCTTGACCTTGTCGCCGAAGGGGGCGGCGGCGTCATTGGCGGAGGCGACCATGTAGCCGCAGGCGGCGCAGGTCTGAGCGTCGATGGTGACGACCTCGATGAGGACGTGGTCCAGGCTGTCGTAATCGGGCAGCTCGATCTCGGGGAGCTCATCTTTCTTAACATAGGTCTCAAGAGCTTTACGGACCGCCTCTTTGTTGTGGACGGCCATTCCGACCCCCACAATGTTCTCCGGGGGGACGCCAAAGGGCATATCGCAACCGGGGGCGAGGATGAAGTTTTTGGTGCCCAGGGCATCCATCAGCTCGATGGCGGCCTGTTGGTTGTCCTGCTGGGTGCCGAAGAGCATGGTGATGGTAAGCTGTAGGTTACCGGAGATCAGGATATTGTGCTCATCGGTGACTTTTTTTGCGGCTACGATATCCACGTTTTCATCAATGGCGACCGCGTCGGGGAGAGTCCGGCACATGCCGGGGATATTTTTGGTGGCATCGCCGCAGACAAAGAATGTGGACGGCACGTTCTGTGCGCGTACTTTTTCAAAGAAGGCGGAGAAGGGCTCGGCAAGGAACTGATCAAAGGAGATCGGAGAGATCTGGGAGACGAGGGGGTCTACAGCACCGATGACGTCGCATCCCGCTTCAACCAAGAATCGCGCGTAATCGCTAACCACCTCTTCACAGTAGTTGATCAGCTCTTTTACCTTTTCAGGCTGGTCGTACATGTCCATGAAGATGTTTGTGCCGCGAAGGTGTGAGGCCAGGGTGAAGGGGCCACAGACCAGGCCGTAGAGGGCGATGTTGGGCTTGGCCTTCTTGAGGCGCCTTGTGGCTTCCATGATAATGGGAATTCGGCCATCTTCTTTGGTCAGGCGCTTTGTGGGGATGGTGAAGTCGCTTGCAAGGGGGTGGGTGTACACAGTGGGCGGCGTGTTGGGGTACCACTTGAGGTCACACCCTAAAATTTCGGCTTCTACCTGCAGGTCGAACATGACGGGAAGTCCGTCGGGGGTATACTGGGCTTCAGCTTCCAGCAGGCACTCGACGAGTTTGTCGACGTCTTTGAAAATTTCATCGGCAGCATACCCTTTGAGGTTTGCGATCTGGGCGCCTGTATAAGGAACCCAGGGCGTGCGAGAAACTTCTTCGTGATTGAGTGCTTTTAATATAAGAGATTTTCCGTTCATTCGACACCTCCTGAAATCTAAGCGTGTTGGCTTTTTATTGTCATGTAGAGTCCCGATGGTTTTTGGTGGTATTGAAAATGTTCCCTCGGGGTTTTTAACTACTTTTATGAGTCTTTTTTTTTTTGCCGTCAAGCTCTTTTATAAAAAAAAGTTAACAAGATTTACAAAACATATTTTATAAAATATGTTTTGTAAATCTTGCAGTGGGTTGGGTGACTTCTGGCCAGTCGGATTGCAGGGAAAAATTTACTGAATAACTCGCCAAAGTGCGTATAAAATTAATCGCTTTGAGGGTGCATTTCCACAGTAATGAGAAGAGAGGTGGTGTCGGCCACAGGTGGTTCCCCTTTGCCGGGGGTGTCGATGCCATTATGGGCATATAGAACTGTTGCGAAAGTTTCGAACAATTACGACGCCTATGAATCATCTAAATTTCCTTCGTCATACCGGTTTGTACCGTTTTCTTTGCTCTGGGTATGGCGCGCTGTCGCGGCCGTACTTGTCATCATGTTGGACTAAGGTGGCGATTTTTGCCCTTTCGTATGGCTTCGGGTGCTTCGGTTTTTCAATTTTTGCATGGTTTGGAGGGGCTTTTATGTTTGGTCGGTGAGGTGTCGTTCCCCGGGGCGACTGCCTTCGAATACAGGGGTACATACAAAAAATATACCAAAGGGCAGCATCGTTTGTGTATTTTTTAAATATTATGGTGTGTGAAATGAACCATATAAAACTATATGGTAATATATAGCATTATTGCTACAATATGGAAAATAGATAGGGGGCTACCATTAAATATATGGGGTGGTGGACCCCATGATATATTGTTCCTTCATAAATCACACGAATAGAAGGGGACGGTTAAGGGGGGTAAGCACTGTTTTTCCCGTTTAGTTTTTGCCGCTTGAAAATGGTGATGTGCATGTTTTTCAGTGGGGTGCGTGAAGCGGGCGAGACGCACGCCGGCGTGGAATTCCTTTTCTTGTTGTATAATATGGAATATTATATAATATATATTATATAATGAAAATTGTGCATAGACACCCGTATGGGGTGGGGGAAAAGAGCCTCCGGTTAAGAGGTGGGGTTTGGTGATCAGGGTACAGCAAAAACTATGCCGTTTCTTATATATAAGGAGTAAAAAATAAATAGGGGGCGGTACCTATCGTGACGTGTTCCACAATTGCTTATTGTGACGTGCAGATATAGCCCGTGGTATCCACGGTGTAAAACATTGTTTGATCTTTGCGCTGGCGTTATTAAGGATGGCTTTGATTTGTTGGTCTCTCCCTATGGTACTGTATTTATAAAACATATGATTTTTTATTTTGTAGAACGATCAATTTTTTTTAGCGAAAGAATCAATCGATTTTAAAAACGATTTTATGAAATTATTGACAGGGGGGATGGGGGCTGGGTATTTTGACTCTTCTCCAAGGAACAACTTGAGTGTCATATACAAAAAATGGGCCCCATTTTAGCGACGATCTGTTTGCCATGGTGTCTCTTCGGTGAGATCGGTGGTGTCATGAACGGAGTGGTTTTTTGGGGCGGACCCTTACTTTCGGTGCGGTCGTTCAAGGGAAGGTGCCGATGAGCTTAGATGGCTGGCCCCTTGATCCTAAAATCGGGGCAATTATTTTATAATGAATTCAATTGATTCTCCCCTTTTCTTGGGGGCTGGTCGGATTTTTACCCGGACGGGCGCGTACTCTTTTGGTCTCTTGTCACGATGAAAAATATATCGACGGGCGAAGCGAAGGCGGGAAAAAAGGGGGGGCTCAAAAAGACACGGTTCCCTGAAGAGGGATGGTTTAGCAAAAAATGTGCCGTTATTTATTCTAAGTAGCAAAAAATAAATATATACGATGGTACCGCGTGATATAATGTTCTTTTATAACTCAATTTGGCAAGAAGTCATTGTTCGGTAGTTTTGATGAAGCGGATCACTGTTTCGCCTCCGAATTGGAATAATGATTCATGGTCTCTGTTCTCTCTCATTGTTTTAAATTTCTGTATTTGCATTATATATTTTTTATGAAAGGCGTCGACGATCAAAATGTTTGAATAAAAGTTCAAATAAATTTTAAAAAGTATTTTATAAAATCATTGACAATGATCCTCTGCATTGGGTAATTTGTACTCGTTACAACGGGAAAATTCTGACTTTCAAATATAAAAAAGCGACCTATTTTTAACGGAGAATTGTTTGCAATGGAGTACATCAAGAAGGCAGAGCTTAACTTCGAAGACGTAAGTGATCAGAAGCGCATTATCGTCGAAGGCATTTTGAACGATATCGAGGCCCGAGGCGAAGAGGCCGTGCGTGAACTGGCCAAGAAATTCGACAACTGGGATGGCGATTTCGTTCTCTCCGAAGAGAAGAAGCAGACCCTCATGGCCCAGGTTCCCCAGAGTGTTAAGGATGACCTGCAGTTTGCCTATGACCAGGTCGCTGGTTTTGCCAAGGCCCAGCGTGAAAGCATCGTCGAATTCGAGCGTGAGTCGCTTCCCGGTGTGCGTCTCGGTCAGCGAATTATCCCCATGGAAGTGGCCGGTTGCTACGTTCCCGGTGGTCGATTTGCCCATGCCTGCTCCGCTATTATGAGTGTGGCCACGGCCAAGGCGGCGGGTGTTAAAACTGTCATTGCCTGTTCCCCTCCCCGAGGCGATAGCATCGCCCCTGCCGTGGTTTACGCCATGCACCTCGCCGGCGCCGATGTGATCATCGAAATGGGCGGCGTTCAGGCCATCGCCACCATGGCTTACGGTCTCTTCACCGGTAAGCCCGCCAACATCCTTGTCGGTCCCGGTAACGCCTTCGTTGCCGAAGCCAAGGCAATCCTCGCCGGTTCTGGCCGATGTGCCATCGACGTCTTCGCCGGTCCCACCGAGTCGTCTGTTATCGCCGACAAGACAGCCGATGCCATGACCATTGCCGTAGACCTCGTCTCCCAGGCAGAGCACGGCCTCGACTCTCCCGTATGGCTCCACACCGACTGCCGCGAGTTGGCAGAGAAGGTCGCCGAGCTGATGCCCAAGGTGATCGCCGATATGCCCGATCCCGAGACGCCTGCCACTTCCTGGAGGGATTTTGGTGAGATCGTCCTCTGCGAAGATCGTGATGAGCTGGTGAAGGTAAGCGATGAGTACGCCTCCGAGCACGTTCAGGTCATGGCTGAAGATCTTGACTGGTGGACAAAAAATCTCTCCAACTACGGATCTCTCTTCCTGGGTGAGGGCAGCACCGTTCCCCAGGGCGATAAGTGTTCCGGTACCAACCACATCCTGCCTACCAAGAAAGCCGGTTACACCTCTGGCGGCCTGAATGTGCACAAGTTCCTGAAGATCATGACCTACCAGGAGATCGCTCCCGAAGCCAACAAGGTGGTGAGTGGTGCCGCATCCCGTCTCTCCCGCGTGGAGGGCATGGAAGGTCACGCCCGCGCCTGTGACTGGCGTCTGCGTAAGTTCTACCCCAACGAAGCGTGGGATTTCGAAGTCTACAACCAGACCAAGTATTAATACCTGCGATGCCATCCCACTTTGTGCGTGATCGGGTTTAGATATATTTTTCTACCCCTGGCAGGGGATAAGACCTCTCATCCCCTGCCAGGTTTTAATATGGGAATTTCTTGATTTCCAGACAGCCTACGCCATCTTATGGGACCATTTTTTGATGAGACCGGCAGAAGGGTTGAGTCGGAAGGTCTCTAAGGCTGTCGACATCTCTCCTTACAGATAGAAAAAGGGCCGCAACTTTTTTAAGTTGCGGCCCTTTTTTTATGGGGTCAGTCAATGGGGTATTTTTTTAGTGCGCCGAAGGGGTGGGCATATCGTGCATTGTAAAAGAGAGGGGCTCTAGTGTAGAAGACGGGGGATATGAAATTTCTCGGGGCGGAACACAGTGTGCCTCCGGCGGGTCGTTTTTTGAAAAAAACTCCGTAAAAACTTTTCCATAAGGACTCTGGTAAAGCACAGTGGTAACCCGCTTTCGAGGTGTTTTTGCCTCTAGGTGGTTTTGCCACCCTCGCCGCCGGAGGCATTGCAGCGAGAGTATAGCCTCGGTTGGCCCTGCCGGGAGCCAACCTTTTGCCTGATTTGAAAGGTCGGGCTTGCCAAACAAACGTTTACCTAAAAGTTGCAAGCGTCCTGTGGCCGGATATGCAAGGCGCCGGACATGCAGCTGTAGTATTTTACCGCAATTGTCTGGTAACGCCGCAGATACGGTCAAAAGGCGTTCCCGAAGGGTGAGTCAATCCCGCATTTTCGGTTGCCGTAACTTTGATGACCAGCAGAACACATCATAAATACTAATAATAGTAGCATTTTGGTCATAACACAAAGCGGTGAATGCAACGTTTAGGTTTGTAATGGTGACGGACCTTTAGTCCGTCACCATTACAAACCTGGGGTCCAGGGCATAGATTCCCTGGCCGCCGGAGGCACTTTTTATAGTCACTTTGACCATAGAAGGTATCATTATTTGTATGTTTTATTTTTTCGACACAAGGGCAGGAGTATACGTTTATGAGTGAGCAAAAAATCAAAGATCCCCTTCATGGCATCACCCTGGAGGCGATGGTGAAGAGTCTGGTAGCCTGTTACGGCTGGCCGGTACTGGGCAGCCGGATCGATATTCGCTGCTTCAACAGCGATCCATCTGTGGCATCGAGCCTTAAATTTTTGAGGAAGACGCCATGGGCACGCAAGCAGGTGGAAAAACTATATATCACCATGAAAAGGGAAGAGGCGCGATCCGCCAAATGATGATCCCCTTTTTCTAAGGGGCCATTCCCTAAGACGGCCAGATCTTTAGGGGGTATGGTCCGGCCCGGCATGCATGACCTCCGTGGTGTCGATACTCTGGCAGATGGTGTGGCCCGGGGGGATGCGGACGAATCGCTCCGGGTCCCAGGGGCCGGTCAGGAGAGCGGTGAGGTATCGTGAATCCCCGTCGATGGTCTCCAAGGGGAGGTTTGAACGTTGGGCTGCTTCGGCGGCCGTTTTTCGGTAGGCCTCTCCCAGTGTGGGCCATTGAATGAGGCAGGCCCTTGTGTAGTGGGCCAGGATTCCATCCTCCATCGTCATGAGGATTTTGGCCTTCTCCTCCCCATATTTTTCTATATACCCATTATGACGTCCATGGCGATTGTCCAGGTAGGGGATCACCGACCAGGTGAGCCACCCCGGTGAAAACCAGTAGGTACCGCACTCCCGGCTGTGCTCTGTCTGGTGGGCGGCCACCGATCCTATGAGAAGGGGGATACAATCGTGAACCCGTGGGATCACCAGTTCGCAGCGAGAGGCTGAAATTCCTTCAAGGCCTTTTCCGCAGAGGCCGTAGCCCAGAACCAGGTGGGTCAGTTCTGGGTTGGCGGCCTCCACTTCGTCTATTTTTGCCTGAAGCTCGTTTTTCAGTAGCTTCGGGGTGTCATGGAGCCCTTGCTTTAGAAAATAGAGGCAAGGGGTATTTTCGATATTTTCGCAAAGCATTTCAAGCTCATAACGCATCACTTCACAGGCAATAACAGCAGACTTCATGGTGACCTCTTAAATATGGCTTTGTCTTTTCAAGGGGCAGTTCGTCATTTTTCATGGGCGCCCTTATCTGGCAAACCTGATATGCCCAAAATATATGACACATCCATGGCAACATCAACAGCACGATGACCTTAAGCCTCTGGAGGCTCATCGGGCCGGCACGGGTGACTTGTTGCGAGCCCAAGGCCCATGGCCTGCAGATCCACGGTATGATGCGCCTTCCCGCCCCTTTTTTTTCCTGGTGAACCAATTTATCGAACCCGACATGCTGTCGCGTTATATACAAAATATATCGGAAAGGGAGCTTTGGTGGCCGGGGGCTCCCGTGATGTATTCAAACCCGGCTTCGTAAAGCATGGTCTTGCAGGCGTGTAAATCCTTTCCGCGATACCCAACGGTATTTGCCTTCGTATCACGGGGATTAGAACCGGTTTCTGCATATACTACGTTTGCACCGGAGGTGAGTCCGATCAAGTTGGGTTCATGGACGGCAATATTTTTTGTTTCGGGTGTGCCAAGGCTTGCGAGAGCTACCACAGCCGTGATTTGTGCCAGATGCAACTCTGTAATTTGGCCATACGGAGCAAGGGGGGTGTTTGGAACATAGACTCGCCTCATGGCGGCATGTTGGAAACATCCGTACTCTACGCCAAGGAAGATTTGGTCGACCAGTTCTTGGGGCGTATGTTCAGGTCCCACCGGTTCACAACAATAGTACCAGTCTAATCCGGCCTCTCGTATTGTTTTGATGGTCTTTTTTCTCTCTTCTGGGTCCAATGCGGTATCTGTGCCCTCCCCCAGACGACAGACGTGGTAGGCTCCGTTGACTCCGGCGTTACGGAGTTCGTCGGCCTGGCAGCGATCAAAATCTCCGATGTTGACGACAATTTGCGGACAATTTGTAATGGTCTGTCGAATCTGGGTCACGATCTCTAGAAGGTTTTCAAAATTAAAATGATGCATGGTCATTAGAAACAGTGCGAAGAGATCCCCAGATTCTGTGAATTTGTGGGCGGAGGCCAGGACCTCCTCTACTGGCATGGTACTCCGTTGAAATGCCGTATGCTGTTCTCCGAAGCTGCAGAATTTACATTGGCCCGGACATTTATCAATTTCAATACCGATTTGTCCCTGAACAATCCCACCGTTACCGAAACGCGATCGGGTGATCGCATCGGCTGCCCCCCGAATCAGTGTTGCCTCTCCAGATGTCGGTGTGCAGGATAGCAGTGCCAGGCAATCGGATTTTGACGGTGCATGACCTTCCATTGCTCTGTGGATGATTGAGTGTATTTCACTGTTGAGTTTCATGCTGCTTTTTTTCCTCGCCGGTGCCCCTGACGTAATGAATTCGAAAGATGCCTAAGCCAGTGTCATTCCCCTATTTTTCCCAAAAAACCCGCATTCAAGAGGCTTTTCCTCACGGCATCTCCTTTGCCTTGCATGGTGATAATCACCACGGGGGAAAAATTTTTCGTCTCCACCCTTTTTTCGATATCGGCCCCTGTGTCGGAGATGTAGTAGTGGCGGCCATTTTCTGTGAGGCACCCTTTGACGCGCAGGAGGTCCTCTTCGGTTTTTAGGGCCTCTAAGAAGGCATCGATGGGACCGTTGATAGCCTGGACCGTGAAGACATCGGGTCGATTATCGAGGGTGTTGAGACTGGGCATCATGGCGAAGGGGTTTTCCATCTCTTTTTTCAGGAGATCCACGTTAAAGGTGCAACGGGTGGTGGGAAAGATAATCGCCCGGGAATTCTTGCTGCGAATGTAGTCGGTGGCGGCATTCATCTCCTCGGGGGTGGCGATGTCGGCCTTATTGAGGAGGATATAGTGGGCGTTGGTCACCTGTCGTTCGATGGTGGTCAGGTTGGCGGCGAGCTTGAGGCTCTTGATGCCATCAAATACGCAGAGGGTGCACATGAGCTCGCAGGTCGCATCCAGGCCTGCATTGCGAATCATGGGGCTAATACCCGAGGGGTCCGCCATGCCTGACGCTTCGACCAGGATCAAGTCGGGGCGGCATTCGGTGAGGGCTTTCAGGCCGAGGAGGAAGTTGTCTTTGAGGCAGGCGCAGAAGATGGATCCACCGTTGACTTCGTAGAGCATGTCATCGGGAATACCGTGCCCGGCGAGGAGGGCCGCGTCCACCGGGACTTCGCCAAAATCGTTGACCAGTACGGCGACTTTTTTCTCGGGAAATTGGGCGAGAAGGTACTGCATCAGGGTTGTTTTCCCGCTTCCGAGAAAGCCGGTAAGAACCACGATGGGGGTTTTCATGGCGAGACTCCTTGTTTGTGTGTCGGGTGAAATAGATATCTTTTTTTGTTGTATCTAAAAATAGAAAAACCCGCCCCATTTTTCCGGATACGATCCGGGCGGGGAGCGGGTTTTTTATGGCACAGACATGGTCAGAATAAACCCATTTTATCGCCTCACCGGAGAGCCTTCGTGTGCATCCCGTGAGCAGAGCAACTAGGCTGCGACGCCCATGAGCTCCTTGGCCATCTCCACGCACTTGGAGGCGTCGGCGGCATAGCCGTCACATCCTGAATCTGCGGCGAACTGGGGGTTCAAGGGGGCGCCGCCCACGAGGACTTTGTATTTATCCCGAACACCTTTGGCCTTGAGGAGTTCAATGAACTCGGGGACGATGGCCATGCAGGTGGTCATGAGAGTGGAGAGTCCCACGATGTCGGCGTTGTTTGCTTCGGCCGCTGCGAAGATCTCTTCTTTGGACTTGTCGCAACCGAGGTCGATGACCTCGAAGCCGGCAGAACGGAGCATCAGGGCCACGATGTTTTTACCGATATCGTGGAGGTCGTCTTTTACGGTGGCGATGACCACT
>JABXKT010000286.1 GCA_013619155.1 Desulfobacteraceae bacterium | reverse complement strand
CTTTCAGGGTCTTGGTTAGTTTTTCCTTTGTTTGTTATTGTTATCGTCCAACGAGCATCTGTCAATGCTTTGGGTGCAACGTGTATTGCATTTCTTATACACCATCTATAAGCTGTCCACTCTTCAGGGCTTGCTAAATACTCACCCATATCGCCTGTTTTTTTCTTAGCCATTTATTCCCATGGCATTGAGTCAACTACAATCTGCTGATGAGGTATAAAACAACCGGACTGTGGTTCCCATTTGAAATGAGCTTCAGCACCGTTTTCACCAAGGTTTTGAAACTTAACTTTTAAAACTTTAGCTTTAACTGTTTTCTGTTCATAGTCTCTGTGAACTAATATACCGTGATAAGATGCATCGTACCATTCGCCGCCACCTTTAATATTGTACATAGTAGGCTCTTCAATCTTGCCGTCCTGTGTCTTATACATTTTAGTTGGGTGAGCAACGATGAATACTAATACGTCATACTTTTTAGCAAAGATCTCTATCTTAGCTAGGTATTCCATGGTATACTTATTAACATCATCAGATCCACCAACGTCTCTAACCTTATTAAAAGGATCAATGACCAAGCATTTAATACCTTTACGTTTAACAAGCTCAGCGCCTTTACGTAGTACAGAATCTAATGTGTAACGTTCCATATCAATATGATAGTAGTTACTGTTACAATGATCTGCTACTTGATTCCAGCGATCACCGTCAATATCTGCAGCTGTTGGCATACCTTGCCAGTGCTTACGCATTAACTTATGAGCATGTAGGTAAGTCGGTTGGTTTTCTGGCGAAGCGAATGCAGTTTTCCATCCATAGTTAGCGTTATACCCAACAACCATTTGGTCGACAAAATCACTCTTGCCGGAAGACGGAATACCAGTGACTGTAATGAACTGACCAGTGTACGTTGAGAATATATCATCAAAATTCTCCAAGCCAACCTGAAATCCTGGTTTAAAGCCATTCCTAACAAAGTCAGTAACTTCATCTTCAATATCCCTGAATGTTGTAACATTCTCAAGCGGTACTGGTCTTGCTCCTGAAATACGCTCTGATAGTTTTTCTTTTCCATATTTTTGTAAATATTCATTTGCATCTTTGCAATCATCAAACGATGCTAAGAAACAAACTTCAGAACCTAGTCGTCTAACTAATTCTGCTTGTAAAGCTTGTCCTGCTTCATCTGAATCGCATGCTAGTATAATCTTATCTTTGTCTTCAAAGTAATCAATACAAGCATCTAAATAATCAAGGTTGTTGCTGTTAAGCGTAGCTCCGTTTGGAACTGATATTGCATTTGTTATTCCAGCTTCGTGTAGTGCAGAATACTTTTTCAGCACCCTTATATAATTTAAAGTTCTTTCTGCCATCGCGATACTTAATATTAATAAGTTGATCGCCCATGAAATAATTGAACTTTATAACGTTCTCGGTTTTACCTGTTTGAGGCATATACTCAGGACCCTCGCTGATCTGTAGATCTTTGAGAGTCTGCTGAGATATTCCCCTAGTTTGAAACCAGTCTTCAACCTTAGTACTTACGTTGTGTATAGCAACAGGAGCTTGAGGTCTTATATAGACTTTCTCGCTTGCGCCTTTACGCTGATATGTATGCAACTGAAAACTAGTGTTACAGTTATGACAGGTACCGAGACCGCGATCCCAATCATAGCTAGCACACTTAGCGCTAGTATTCTTAGGTTTACGATCGTGGGAACACAGAGGACAAATCCCCTGTTTTTTCCCATCTTCTAGCTTGTGTTGATTATATTCATCAATAACAAAGCCGTTGATTTCATCTGTCATTTAATTTAATTTAATTGTTATACTCCTTCTAGACAGTCTGGGCACATGTCACAGAATTTGTGTTCGTCCTCCGTCATGCATTGCCCACATATTTCGCATTCATAGTTACCCATTAAAATGGTAGATCTGTTTCTACAGGTTGCGCCGCTGCTTGTTGAGGTTGACCCTCGCGCGGTGCTGCTGCTACATTGTCTCCGTTAGTCCATACGACTTTGACGTTACCTAAATAGGTTTTAGCTACCTTAGCTTCGCGTTCTTCCTTAGACTGCTCAACTACAACTGGACCTTGATTTCCGTAGTTATCTACTTCATCGTTTAAGGTAATTGTAATAGGTAGATACTTACCTTTTTTACCTACGTAGATTTTGTCTTTAGGTATTTCGTTTAAGTTGATACTTGCTTTAATAATACTTGCCATAATTATAGTGTTTTATTGATAAAATAGTTATCCGGTTCAAAGTCCGGGTTGTTAAAAAATAATTTGTACTGTTCTACTGCTTGCTGAACTTTCTCCTCTCCATAAGATAAGAATTGATCAGAACAGTCGTATATACCTATTTGATGTGTGTTTTTGTCTATGACCATGAAGATCATTTCGTAACCAAACAGCTTTTGGTATATATAAGCTTGACTGTTGTAATTGTACTTTGTTGCTGAGTATTTAAACTTAGAAATGTCTGCAGTTGTTTTTAAATCAATGATTAACTTTTCATCATGATTAATAATATCTGCTTTGCCTTTCCAGTTAACACCGAATATCTCAGCAATCCCAGGGACTTCATACTCTACATTCTCACCACGTATTAAACTTTTGCATACTTCGTTAGACATCATCTTGTCTATAAGTAATTCTGTTTTATCTACTTCGTGTTGCAGTAAGCATATCTCGCCGTTTGAGATCTCTTTATACGCTTTGGTATTCCTAGTTGTAGCTTCTATAATCTTAAAGTTCTTAAGCTTTTCAGGTTCTAGTATTGCCGTGTGGAAATAACCACCAATTAAAAATGCTGGTCTGTTTTCCATTGGAGTACCAAGCGATAAAGGATTTGTTAATAAGGTTGAGATGTCAGAGTTGCTTAGAAATTGCTTTCCAAATTTACCGTAGTAATGCTTATCTTCTCTCAACTTGTTTAACTCATCTTTTCTTTTCATTATAAAGTTTTTAGTACGTCAGCTGGAATATCATATTTCTTTTTGATAGCTTCCATGCTTCCGCCTGATTTAATAAAAGCTTTTGCTTTCACTAGTGCAGCTCCTTGTAATTTAGGTTTGGCTACGTTACCTTTGTCGTGATTGTTAGTTGCATCACTGTCAGCCGTATCATCGATTAGAAACAAGTTTCCAAGCGCATACTTTTTAGCATAACTAGAAGCTGAACCAAATTGTTGAGGTACATTCATACCTTTCTGATTTAGATCAACACCAACTATTGCTGTAGCTGACATTTCTGTCTTACCATCACTAATAACAGCTTTAGATGCCAACACTGGCAAACCTGCTATTTCTTCCAAATGCTCGTTTATTACGACTGATACTCCTAACTCTAATAGAAAGGGTTTTGTTGCTTCGAGGATGTCTTCGGCAGAC
>JABXKT010000116.1 GCA_013619155.1 Desulfobacteraceae bacterium | reverse complement strand
CGGGGGAGATGATGGGGGGCTGGAGACAGGGGATTGAAGGTTCTGGCGGCGCTTTTTGAGAAAAAGGGCCGCCGAAGGCCGTGCGGTGAAAGTTTAGCCTCGGTTGGCCCTGCCTGGAACCAACCTTTTGAAAAGGTTGGCAAACAAACTTTTCCTATAATGGTGACGGACCTTTGGTCCATCACCATTATAAACCTGGGGTCCAAGGGATCTATTCCCTGGCCGCCGGAGGCCCTTTTTCTGATCACTGTGACCCTTAGAAGGCATCGCTTTTTTGTCTGTTTTATTTTTGCTCCGGCCCTAAGTGATTTAAGCGGCGTTGTGATACACCCGGTTTCTTCCCAATTTTTTTGCACGGTAGAGCTGGACATCGGCATCGTGTACCAGGGCGGAGAGATCTGTATGGTGAGGGCTTAGCTCCACAGCACCGATGCTGATGGTAATAGGAATTTTTGTCTCTTTGACCTCAAAGGGATGGTCCCCAATGGTCTTTCGAATGCGTTCGGCAACGTTTAAGGCTTGGGAGAGATGGCTCTGGGGGAGAAATATGATAAACTCCTCGCCCCCCAGTCGCCCTATGGCATCCACATCCCGGCATTCGTTTTTGCACCGGTGTGCCATCTCCTTTAAAACCATATCCCCTGTGTGGTGCCCAAAGGTGTCGTTGACCCTCTTGAAATGGTCGATATCCAGCATGAGGACAGAGAGGTTGGTGTTAAATCGTCGGGCCGATTTCAGGAAAAATCGCCCCATCTCGAAGGCCTTTCTCCGACTGAACACATGGGTCAATTCATCGATTTCCACGAGGGCTTTCAGGGTGGCAATGGCCGTGAACTCGCATCGCTTTGTTTTTTCCATATGAATGAAGAAATAGATACCACAGCCATTGGCCAGGCAAAAACACAAGATCGTGGTGCTCATGGATGCGAAGGGCAGGGGCGTCATGAAGAGCATGGTGGCGATATATACCGTAGATCCTGCCACGCCCCCTATTAAGAGTGTCTTCCTGCGCAGTGGAAAAAACAGGTAGTAGACGAGGATAATGAAAGCGGTGGCCGGGATTCCCATGGAACTTGTGATGGGGGCCTTCATCATCACCTCCATGGTCTCGGTACCGATGACGATGGCCATATAGGTGCTCACCGTGATTGTGTGGATGGCGGCCTCTTCCGTCTCTTTACGAAGCCGGTAGAAGGCGACCATACCGGTGAGGCTGACTATGCATCGTCCCATGAAAAGACACGTGAATTTTATTCCCGGGCCCAGCTCGTAATAATCGCCAAAACTAGCCAGTATATAGAGAATGGCCGTGATTCTATATATAAACTGCAGCTGTTGTTTGATGCAGGGCCATTGCGCGGCCCTGAATTTTTTTTCGAGACCGGAATCTTTAAACTCACCCAGGCAATTCAACTGTGTCATAAAAATCCTCGATTCGTGTATGGGGTTATCCTTTACGGGGATAGGGAAAAGAGTCGTTATATGATGATGGGCACTTTTTTATTTAAGAGTCCTTGGGACGGGGAGTTGTTGATGGCCAGATTTATCTTAAAGATTTCATCGATAGATATGATCTGCCTTTGTTATTTAACAGTTTTTATATCTTATTTGAAGCCTCTTAAGTATTGGCTCAGAATTCTTTATAAAATGAGCGGTAATAATTCTGCCCGGCTTATTTTTTCATCGGAATATTCTTCTGGGGGAGGGCTAGGGCACAGATGGCTTTGTGTGTTATGGAAAATGGGTTATGCCGGTTAAAGTATGGGCGCATTCTCGGCCCCTTTGCCTGATAAGGTGTTATTCATGAAAATAAGTAACTATCCAGCGGTGCTTTCGCTGCTTTTTTTCTCAAAAATTGCAGCAAAAATGCTTCGATGACAGCTACACCTGTCTGTAAGACGTTTTTTTAGTAAATGTGAACGGCTTTTGGCCCGCCACATTAAAAAACCTGGGGTTTTGGGATTTACTCCCTGTCCACCG
Source organism: Desulfobacteraceae bacterium (assembly GCA_013619155.1). Classification (GTDB taxonomy): domain Bacteria; phylum Desulfobacterota; class Desulfobacteria; order Desulfobacterales; family Desulfolunaceae; genus Desulfoluna. The sequence continues at coordinate 16,346 of JABXKT010000116.1, read as the reverse complement.
GAGGCCTTCTTTTTTCAGCCCACTTTAACCCTATAAAGCATTTTCTCCCAGTCGAATGAATAGTTACTAAAATAAGATATGTTCCGTTGTTTCACTATGGAAGCTGTGCTACGTAGTTTCTGTGCATATATGGGCCTAGCCTAAACCTAATTTTGTGAGACATCCCTACTCCACCGGAGAGACACCTAAATGAAATTTAAAGACATCAGCGTTAAGTGGAAAATCATCACGATCACGGCTCTTGGCCCCCTGGTCATTGCCATTATCTTCGGTGTATTGCGGGTTTCTGATATTCGTAAAAGTGCCGTGGACGGCATGGTGGAGAAGAGTCGTGCCATAGTGCTTATGGCCGAGGCGGGTCGCAACGAAATGGCCGAAAAGCTCTCCAAGGGTATTATCCTCCCCTTTAAAGAGATTCCCCAGGATCAATTGGTGGAGGCGATTCCCGTGGTGACGGCCCTTCAGATGGTCTCTCTAAACGCCGATTCTGCCGGGTATACCTTTCGAGTGCCCAAGATCTCTCCTCGAAATGATAAAAATAGCCCCACGGCATTTGAAAAAGAGATTCTGGCCGAGATCAAGGCCGCGGGTTTGGACGAAAAAATTGTGGTGAGTGATGAGACCATCACCTATTTCAGGCCCATCACACTCTCCTCGGACTGCATGATCTGTCATGGGGACTCCCGGGGCGATAAGGACCCTGTGGGGGGGATCAAGGAGGGGTGGCAGGTCGGTGAGATCCACGGTGCCTTTGAGATCATCATGTCCCTTGCCGAGACCAACCGGCAGGTCGCCCGGGCAAAATGGAGCGTGGCCCTTCTCACGGCGGTGACCTTAAGCCTCGTTCTTCTGGCCACTTGGGTGATGATTCGTACCAGCCTCCTGGCCCCCCTTGCCGTGACCGGCCTCTTCATTAAACGGATTGAGTCGGGGGATTTAACGGGACGGGTCACCGTGGATCGCAGCGACGAGATGGGACGGATGATGCATCGCTTAAACGGCATGGTGGAGCATCTGGAGTCCATGATGGGGGCCATCGGGGGGGAGGGGACGCGCCTAGTGGACGCCTCTATTCACCTGCAGACAATCTCCGATAGGCTCTCGAAGAGTTCGGATACCACCGCCCATAGATCCCATACCGTGGCAGCCGCATCGGAAGAGATGAGCGCCAATATGAACTCTGTGGCCGCGGCCGTGGAGGAGACGGCCACCAACGTGAGCCTGGTGGCCGATGCCGCCGAGCAGATGACGGCCACTATCCATGCCATCGCCGAAAGTACGGAGACGGCCAGAAAGATTACCGGTGAGGCGGTGACAGAAGCCACCAAGGCATCGGGAAGCGTGGGGGAGCTCGGTATGGCGGCCCGTGAAATCGGAAAGGTCACCGATGTGATCACCGAAATATCGGCCCAGACCAACCTTCTGGCCTTAAATGCCACCATCGAGGCGGCCCGGGCCGGGGATGCGGGTAAGGGCTTTGCCGTGGTGGCCCATGAGATCAAGGAGCTGGCCAAGCAGACCTTTGCGGCCATCGACGAGATCAAGAAGAAGACCGATGCCATTCAAGGGTCCACCACGGTGACGGTGGCCCAGATTCACACCATCGCAACCGTCGTGGAGGAGGTGAATGCCATCGTGGGGACCATCGCCGTCGCCATTGAAGAGCAGACCGCCACCACCCAGGAGATCGCCGACAATGTGGTTCAAGCCTCCCAGGGTACCCTGGAGGTGACCGAGAATGTGGCCCAGGCCTCCACCGTGGCCTTCGATATCGCCAAGGATATTGCCGAGGTGAATGAGGAGTCGGGTGCCATCTCACGGCAGAGTAGCGAGGTGAGTGAGAATTCTCATGCATTAAAGGAGATGGCGGAAAAATTAAGGGAGCTGGTCAGCGCCTTTCAGGTGTAGGGGCTTGCCGTCTCTTTTGTGTCACTCTTTAGCGGCGCTTCGGGTGGCCCCGCCGGGGGCGGGCCATGCGTCTAAAACTTGCCTCCGGCGGCGAGGTGAGCCACCTCGAAAGCGAGTTATCGCTGTGCTTTACCCCTCGTTCCTCGAGGGGTAAAGCACAGCGGTATTCTTATGGAATTCGTCTATTTGTTTTTTGCCAGAGCCCTAATTCATTATGACGGGTGCAAACGGCTAAAATAGGCGTTTTTACCATTAAATCGACACGCCCGGCCGCCGGAGGCCGGGCGGTGAACGTTTAGCCTCGGTTGGCCCTACCGAGAGCCAAGCTTTTGCCTGATTTGAAAGGTCGGGCGTGCCAAACAAACGTTTATTCCAGGATGGAAAACCTTGGGCTCATCCCAAGGTCAGAGTTCATAGGCTTTGCCGTATGAACGACTCATTGCTAAATCTTTCGTTGAGTTGTCCCCACAACCAAACGAAAGGAAAAAGCAATGAGCCGCTTTCGACAACTGAAAAAGAAACCCTACTGGGGCAATCATTTCTGGGCAAAAGGGTATTGTATTGACACCGTTGGCCTTGATGCCGAAATGATACGAAAGTATGTAAAATATCAAGGGCGTAATGAGAAATTGTATGAGCAGCTTCAGCTCTTCTAAGCCATAGAATTATTTGGGATAGCTCCCTTGCCCCTTTTAGGGGCAAGGCATTTTATCCCCTTCCAGGGGTTATCCCAATACCGGCCCCTCTGGGGTCGGATCGTTACAAATCTGGGGTCCAGGGGATTTATCTCCTGGACAACCGAGGCTCTTTTTCTGGTTACTTTAACCTTAGAAGGCATCGCTTTTTGTATGGCTTATTTTTGCTCCAGCCCTAAATCCCCGATGGGGCTGGTCTTCTTCCCGTGGGTAAACTACCAGTGGGGCTGGTTGCCTACCCGGGGGTTCATGACATCCAGGGTCTCGGTGACCACCACAAAGGCCTTGGGGTCTACGGTTTGAATGATCTCCTTGGCCCGTCCCAGGTCTCTTAATGTGATCACCGCATAGAGGATCTTCTCGTCCTTATGGGAGTAGGCCCCCTCGCCGTGGATGATGGTGAGCCCGCGCTTGAACTCTTTGAGCATCTGTCTCGACAAATTTTCCCACTCTTCGGATATAATTAGAACGATCTTTCGGTGACTCGTGCCCATGAAGACGATGTTCAACACCTTGGCGTTCACGTAGAGGAAGATGACGGTGTAAAGAAGGGTGTCCAGGGAGGTGAGGACAAAGGAGAGGAGCACCACGAGACCGTTTAGGGCCAGGCAGGTATTGCCCAGGCGGATGGAGAAGCGTTTGAGAAGAAGGACCGAGAGAATATCCGTGCCACCGGAGGAGCCGTAGGATTTTAGCATGATGCCCACGCCAGTTCCCGAGAGTATGCCTGCCAGAAGGGCGTCGAGTATCTTATCGTGTAAGGGGATGGGTATGTGGATGAAATGGATGGAGAGAGAGAAGATGGCCAGCCCCAGGAGGCTGTAGAAGAAGAACCGTCTCCCCACGTAGCGCCAGGCCATGGCAAAGAGGGGGATATTGAATAATAGGTAGAAGAGGATAAAGGGAATCGTCGGGAATTCGTAGTGGAGCAGGAGGCCAAGACCCGTGATCCCCCCGGATGGAAAATGGTTGGGGATGAGGATTCCGTTGATGGAGAGGGCCGAAAGGGCACTCCCCAGGGCGAGGAGGGTGAGGTTTTTAAGAATACTTTGGCTCTGTTGAATGAGGCTTGGGTGAGGCATGGCATATACTTTCATAAAATAATCATGGCACGATTTTCATGCATGGGGATGAAAACCCAGATGGGTTTTTTCGGATATACGGCGCGGGGGGTTGGCCCGTTGGGGCTTATATACAAAGGCTGGGTGGCAATGGAAAGGATAAAAAAGGGGGCACTATTCGCTTGAGCCGTCGGCGGTGAGGGTGGCGAAGCCACTTAGGTAAAAATACCTGAGAAAGCAGCTTAGCGCTGCGCTTTTCCCCGCTCCTGGAAGGCGAATCACATCGGCACTCTTATGAACTCTGTTTATCTGTTTTTTACCAACGATTTAAGCCGTTTTTTGGAGTGACTGTGACGGCCCTTCACAGTCAAAGATCCGGGGTATAGGGGCGGTAAATCGCTCATATAAAGAAATTTCCTGGCCGCTGGATGTCTGTTTTTCCCGCCCATTTTAACCCTATAACGCATTTTTCTCGGTAGGCTAAATGGTGACAAAAAGGGGCGGGTCTTTTTACCGGTCTATTCTGCGGCGGCCCTCTTTATCTAAAATAGGGGCTGTATCGCTTCCACCGCCTCTGCGTGGTGTGGAACGTAGGGTGCGAAAAGGGGCGATGTGCTATGGGACGCGAAACGTACGGCTATTTACTCCAGTTTGTGACTCCAGTCGTAGGGGATGATGTCGTTGTCCGTGGGACTTAAGCGGCGTTCATCCACATTTTCGGGGTCGTAGTAGACCGACGGCATGCCGAGCACCAGTGAGATCTCCTGGCCGATGTTTTTGGTTCCGTGGTAGATACCGGGGGGAATAAATACGGCACGTTGATGGCGTTCCCCCATGAAGATCTCGTTAATCACCCCGTAGGTGGCGGACTCTTCGCGGTAGTCGTAGAGGACGAGTTTGGTCATTCCGGTGACGCAGATGAGGTGGTCTTCCTGGATGGCGTGGAGATGCCATCCCTTGACCATGCCGGGGTAGGAGTAGGAGGCGATGACCTGCTTGATCTCCTTTGCATTCATGGAGAGATCGTCAAAGCGCATCACCTCCATGAGAAACCCCCTCTCATCGGAGAAGAGCTCCAACTCCTTGATGACCACCCCTTGAATCAGGCTATCTCCATAAAAGCCCGGAATCTGCTGGATTCTGGGCCGATCCATATCGTCGTATTCTCTCATACTCAATACCTGGGCCATGATTTTCTCCTGTTTTTCGCTTTTTATGGGGCCATGGCAACGAGAAATACCATAGATTCATCGTCGCCCCTGACACCCAGGGAACGAAGGCGTGTTGTCCCTCGTTTGTTGGCTCCACCGCCTCTGAATTGAGCCGATTAGCCGGTGGTGGTGACGGGGTCCACGCCGGTGGGAAACATGGAGGCAAAGGGCTCGAAGCCGTTGGTCTCCCGTATCGTGCAGAAGTGCATGCCGTTTTTACTTCCCGTCATCATGAGAGGGTTGGCCACAAAGGGGTTGAGGTGGTGGTCGTGATCCAAGACCTCGTCTTTGACCTCCAGGCGCAGGACCTTGCCCATGACGAGGCTGTATCTCTCCTCCTTAAACTCTTTTTCCAGGCGGCACTCCATCCAGGCGTAGCACCCCATTATTCCCGGGGCCTTGATGGTGTGGGAGGGCTTTTCCTCGAGACCGGCCAGGTCGTATTCATCAATTTCTGGAGCGTTTGCCCGCGCCGTGGGGATCACCTTCTCCTCGAAATCGACACCGGCCAGGTTGATTACGAACTCTCCGGTCTCCCGAATGTTTTTTAAGGTATCCCGCTTCTCGGCCGAGGCGAAACAGATGAGGTCCAAGGGCCGAAGGACCGGCATGATGCAGGAGTATGGGGCGATATTTCGCACCCCCTCTTTACTGACGGTGGAGATGAAGCTCACGGGAAGGGGCATGACACCCTCCCGCATAAAGGGTTTTAAGATCATGGTGTGCATTCCTTATGATTGTGTGCCGAATGATTCAGCCGTGCCCTCTATGGTTAAAGTGGGCATAAAAATTGAGCCTCCGGCGGCCAGGGGATAAATCCCCTGGACCCCAGGTTTGTGACTGTGACAGGCCTTTGGCCCGTCACAGTCACTATAAAAACGTGTTTGGCAACCCCGTTTTTATAAAATAAGGCAAAAGCTTGGCTCCCGGCAGGGCCAAGCGAGGCATCTTTAACCTGACTGCCTTCTATGGTTAAAGTGACCAAAAAAAGGGCCTCCGGCGGCCAGGGAATAAATCCCCTGGACCCCAAGATAGTGACCATGACGGGCCTTTGGCCCGTCATGGTCACTATTAAATCCTATTTGGCAACCTTTCCAAAAGGTTGGCCCCCGGCAGGGCCACCAGAGGTAAGCTTTCACTGCACTGCCTCCGGCGGCACGGATGGCCCCCTTGAAGGCAGTCTGCAAATACGCTTCGCCCCTCGTGTCTCGGGGTAAATTGCCTCTGCCTTAGGCGCTCTGTTTATCCGGGTACCCTTGAATCCTGGTGTCATGGGCCTTAAGGGTCGAGGCTCCGGCGTCGTGGCCCCTTAAAGAGCTTCGCCCTGTGAGAGGTGCCCCTTAAGGGCTTTGCCCTCTTTCGCCCATTTTTTATCTTTTCCCAGGATCTCGGCCAGGGGGTTGGCCCCCATGCGGGTGAGGCGGTCGAAATCAGCCTTGGAGTCGAGGGAGATGGTCTTGGCGATGGAGACAAAGGAGGCAGAGCTCTGGCCGTCTTCAAAGAGGTAGCGGTTGTAGCAGGCGTGGATCCAGGGGTTGGCCCCCCAGTCGAAGCTTTCGGCGTCGTATCCCAGGCTATCGATGAAGGCATCTTTCTCCCAGCCGTAGGAGAGGACCGAGGCGTCTCCTACGCCCTCTTTCTTGTCGAAGCGGATGATGATGCCCCCCAGATTCTCCCAGGTTTTACCGTGGCTTTTCCAGGCACGTCCGTTGGGGTAGATCATGGAGAGATACCCCTTCTTGCCGGGGGTGAGGTTGAGGTAATGGGTGATGTAGTCGTCCTGGCACCAGGAGGGGACGCCAATATAGGTGTAGGACTGACCCTCCTCTAAGGGGCGTTCGTCGAGGATACATTTGGTGGTAAAGTAGCCGCTGGCCACGCCGCAGCAGAAGTGATCGTGGAATAGGGCCGCCTGGATGAGGGATTTAGGGATCTCGTCGTAGACGCTATTGGCCAGGGTGACGATGGCGAAGGTTTTGGCGCCGATGATCTCTTTAAAGGAGTCAAAGGAGGTGCCGGGGCCGACCCAGAGGTTGAATACCTCGGAACAGGTGATCTGGTCTCCATCGGCTGTCATGTACACCGCGGAGAGCTCTTCCGGGCCTGTCTTGTGGACGAAGGTCATAAAAAGGGGGTCGCTAAACCGGGCGTGAACGCTTAAAAGGGTGCCAGCGCCGCGGCTCATGTTGCTCATTCGCGTCACCGTATCGAGAATTTCTCCCGTGGACTCTCCCTCATGCTCCACATACCCGGCGTTGGTCACCATGACCAGCCCCTCTTTGTAAGGGGCCGTGGAGAGTCTCTCCATAGCCATCATCAGGGCCCGTTCTCCTAAGCTGCGGTGGTGTCTTCCCATGGCCTGGGCCGGTAGGGACGAGAGTCCCAGGATAAGAAAACAGATCCACGCGCCGATGCTCCATCTCTTCATTTTTTTCTCCTTAAATGCATTATTTTTGGTTACACGATTTCTATGGTTACAGTGATTAGAAAAAGGGCCTCCGGCGGCGAGGTGTGCCACCTCGAGAGCCGGCCAACGTATGCACTTCACCCCTCGTGCCTCGGGATCGCATACGCCTTTGATCTGAGCTTTCGCCGCATGGCCTTCTATGGCCAAAATGACCTAAAAAAGGGCCTCCGGCGGCCAGGAGATAAATCCCCTGGATCCCAGGTTTGTCATTGTGACAGACCTTTGGTCCGTCACAATCACTATAAAATCCTGTTTGGCAACCTTTTCAAGAGGTTGGCCCCAGGCAGGGCCGCCGGAGGCGTCGCTTTTTTGGTTAAAAGCTCGCCGTGATTCCCACGGAGTAGGTGGCCTCGGGCATGGGAAACCCCTTCTCCTCTTCGTAGGTCTCGCCGAAGAGGTTCTCGGCAGCCAGGAGGAGTCGCCAGGTGGTGATCTCGTTTTTAAAGAGGCGAACCGAGGCGCTGGCGCCGAAGGTGGTGTAGGCATCCAGGGTCTCTAATTCGGTGCCGTTGATGTGCTCGCGTTTGCCCACGTGACTGAGGGTGAGGCGCGTCGATAGGCGCTCTTCGAGTTGGTAGTCGAGGCCCAGGTTGATCATGGTCTCGGGAAAGTCGGGGATCTGACCCTCTAAGCGATTGTCGGTATCCCAGGGGTCCCCTTTCTTATCGCCCTTTTGCCAGGTGAGGTTGCCCCAGGCGGAGAGGTGAAAGGGGAGGGGGGCTTTTAGGGAGAGCTCGGCCCCTTTGATGGTGACCGTATCGATGTTGTAGACGACGGTGCCGGTTCCCGGGACCATGGTGGAGGCGATATAGTGATCGATGTCGTAGTGGTAGCCTCGGATCTCGGCATGAAACCCGGGGGCCATATCCTGGGAGATGGCCAGCTCCACCTGGGAGGCCTCTTCGGGGCAGAGCTCGGTGTTGAAGAATCCGCTGCTGCGGTTTAAGTACCACCAGAAGTACTCAGGCGAGGTGGGGTAGCGATGCACCCGGCCCACGCGTGTGGTGATGGCGCCCCCCTTCCACGGGTGAAAGGCGAGGGCGGCCCGGGGGTCTAAGTTGGATTCATCGAGCTCTGTGGTGTCGGCCGTGGCGGGAAAACCGAAGGCATCCGGGGAGATGGCCTTGGCCTCGAACCACTCCTGGCGCACGCCCGCCTCCAGGGTCCATTTATCTGACAGGGAGACGGTGTCTTGAAGGTAGAGGGCATGGTATCTCATGACATCTTCCTGGCCCTTAAATCCCTCTTTGATGAAGGCAAAAAATGGTGAGTCGATGGAGCCGTTGAAGTAAGAGGGGTCTATGGCCGTAATTTTTTGATCTCCCCAGCCGTGGCTCTGGGTCTCTCCGCCGGTCTCCAGGGTGTGGGCACCGATGGTGATGGCCCCTTCTGCCTGGAGGGACCAGTTGTCGGGCTCGGCTTCGGTCTCTCTCTTGTAGATCACCTTTTGCGGATTGGCGGCATCCACGTAGGTCTCTTCCCGGTCCTGGCTCCAGGTGAGGTAGTCGAGGCGAAGGTGTCCCTTCTCAAATCCTTTTTCCACCCAGGCGGTGATACGGGTGTTCTCATCTTCGGCCATGCTGCCATTCCCCCAGGCGAAGAATCCATCTTTGAGTCTGCTGGAGATGCCCGGGCCTCCCAGCTCTCTGCCGTCGGCATCGGGTGATCCGCCGTCATAATGGGGACTGTCCGGGCGGTTGTAGACGGGCATTCCCGTTTCATAGCGGCTCCAGCAGACCCCGGCGCCCACCTCGAGGTTCATGGGAAGGGTCAGCGAGAGATCGATCTCCCCATGGTTGCGATCCACGGTGTTGTTTCTTAAGAACCCGTCGGTCTCATAATGGCCCCCGGAGAGAAACCAGCTGCCAAAACGGTTTCGGCCCATATGGGTGAGGGTCTCCTCGTGGGTCTTATCGCTTCCGTAGAGCCCCTTGATTTCTGTCTCCACCCCCTCTTCGGGTTTTCGGGTGGTGATATCCACCACGCCCCCTAAGGTGTTGCCATATTTGGCCGGTACGGCGCCTTTGTAGACCTGGATGCTCTCCACGCTGTTGCGGTTGATGGTGCTCCAGTCCACGGGTCCGTTGCCGTAGGAGCCATCCCTCTGGATGGGGGTCCCATTTTTAAGGACACGCAGCCGTGATTCATCGAATCCGCGCATGCGAAGCTTGCCGTTTTCGTTTCCGGAGAGGGCGGTGCGCTGCAGCTGAATGCCGGGAATCTGGGTAAGGTTTCCCAAGATGGCATCGGAGACGCCTAACTGCCCCACCCGATCTCGTGAGAGGCGTTGAGGTGCAGCCACCTCGGGGCGCTTTGCCTGGATGGTGATCTCGTCGAGATTGACCGTGGTGCCTGCACCTGGCACCGTTTTATCAAAATCGATAATGGTGCCTGCACCTGGCACCGTTTCAGCCCAGGCTGGGCCGGTGATTAGGAACAATAGGAGGAGGCAGCCAGCGGCTGCAGGGCGTGGTTTTTTTGGGTATATCAAGGGATGACAAAGCCTCTTTTTTTAAGATAGACGAAAGGGATCGTGAGACAGGCCGGCTCTTTGTAAGGACTTGCGTTTATTTCTATCCGAAGATTTATGGCCTTTTTTTTAAGGCCGTTTTTTTTACGCCGACCGGTGGCTCTTTCAGGGCAGAGAGTGGGGTTAGGCCGTACCGCATGTGCCGCAGAGGTATTTCCCTTGAATCTCTTGAAGCTTGGATGCCATGACCGGCTCTCCGCATTGGTCACAGGGGATGGATGGGGCCATTTTGGCCTTCGGGGGCATGGCAGGGCTTGCCGGAGCCATAGAGAATAGGGTCTCCCAGGGGGTTTCCAAGATCTCGTGGGCCCTTTTGCCGTGGTGGGCCCAGAATTCGGCGAGCTCTCCTTCGGTGGCCGATTCGTCGGCGATCTTCTCCAGAAGGGCTCGGTGGGGCGCAGAGAGCTCCATGGCTCCGGGCTTCAGGCAGAGGCGCACCGATTTTTGTTGCTCTCGGCTGATGAAGGTAAAGGCCATTTTTCCTAAGTCGTGATAGATAAAATTGCCCTTACCGAAGGTGCTGCCCGTCAGTACCTGCACCGCATCGGCACAGCAGGCATCGGTCTCTGTGATGGAGACGAGCTCTTCATCTTCGGAACGCGACACGCCCAAGGCCTGTAAACCCGCGCGTGTGGCGACAATGCCCAGGGCCAGACCCGGGCAGAGGTGGCCGTGAAAGGTGACGCATCGTTGGATATCATCGTTTAATGAACGCATGTTTTTTTCTCCTTACGTGTGTGGGGCCTCGCCTTTTATGGGATATCGGCCTTAAAAAAAGGCATAAAAAAAAGCCACGAATAGACGAGATGAACCTCATCTGCCTTCGTGGCTTTGTTGATATCTTAAGGACCGGTTTTTAATTGAGTACAATAACGTCGTTATTTTTACTTCTCATCTTCATGATGAGTATAATGATGTATTCTTGTTCATATCCTTTGAGATATGTCAAGAGGAAAATAATGGGTCATTATAGGGTGATAATAGCGCCTCTCATTATGAGACACTGGCGTATATATATTTGGAGCACCTAGATAAAAGAGAGATGTCTGGTGGGGTGGCAGGGCCGGTTTAAAAAAATGACCCTGCCGGAAAGTCGCGTGACGAGAGGTGGTGGGATTTAATACCTGGATCTCTTGGGACCTCGTGTGCCTCTTAGGACGCCGAGATAGACCGCGCCAGTTCGGCGCCGAGCTCTGTGGCTCTTTCCATCACATCCGTCTCCTCTTTGACTTTTGCCTTGTTAAACACATTGAAGACGGGAAGCTCTCCCACGACGTCAAACCCTAAGGCCTCTAAGGGGAGCCGCATGGCATCTAAGGTAAAGCCCATATCTTCCCGGTTGTTTTGCTCGCAGACTGCCACGATTACCGCCTTTCTCCCCTGGTTGCCCAGTTGGCTCGACCATCCACTGGGCCGATTCTTGTTGAAGTTGTAGAAGCAGTAGAGCCGGTCGATAAAGGCCTTCATCCACGCCGTGATGTTGTAGTTGTGGGTGGGTGAGATGAGGACTATTCCTTTGGAGGCGATGATATCTGGGTAGAGAAGGGACATCCCATCGTGATGACCCCTGCAGATGTGGTCCTTCCGGCACTTTTCGCAGCCGATGCAGGGCTGAAATTGAATATCCCGCAAGTGAACCCCTTGGGCCGCTATTTCCTGGGTATGTGCCCCGTCCATTACCGCCTCTAAGAGAGCATCCGTGTTGCCATTTTTTCTCGGACTTCCCCCAATACCCAGTATCGAGGGGCCGGGGATGGTGTCGTTGATATCCTTAAAGATGGGATCATCGAAAAATTGCATGGTGTCATTTCCTTATTTTATCTTTTGTCCGATAGGGGTGGCGATATGCCGGATCTTTTCGCCGTCTGTTTTTTCCGTGTCTTATGAAAGAGAGAGGCGGTGTGGAAAGGTATTTATTTTACCTATTTCATGGGAGGTGTCAAATATGTGTGGCCCACCCCTCCTATGATCGGCCACTTTTATGGCTTGATATATTAAGGATGCAGAGAGTTTTTTGAAATACTAAATAGAGTACATGTGACGGAACGTTTTATTTATATGTGATGATTTAAAAGGAGAGTCCACTATATATAAAATATGAGGCGATCTTCTCTCTTCATGGGGCCCGCGCCTTTTTTTATTCCGACGGGGCGGGTAAACGTGAAATGCACGGTATCCAAGGCTCTATGGTGTATTGAGTGATGTTGAAAATTCATTTATGTTTTTAAAGGTTCGGGTCGATAGGGTGTAAAAAGGCGCATAGTAAAAATTGAAGGATTGGTTTTAAGGCGCTGTACCAAAGTAGAGCTTTGTAGTGATAAATGATTTAAAAAGATAATTTTTTGCATACAGGGTGTGGGTATTTGAAAATTGAGAAAATATGGGGAAACGATCCAGTATTTATATGTTTTTTTGGTTTTTTAGCTGGATGTTTGTGGTAACCCCTGTCGTTGATTATGCATAGTCATATGAAGGAGTGGAATTTTGAAATTAGGAGAGAAGATGGGTAAAATAGCTATTTTTTTTATGATGGGTATGGTGCTTCTTACGGGTATGGTCTCCGCTGAGACCCTTATTATTTGTCACCCAGGTGTCCAGGAGACAACAATTCCTCAAAATACCGTGCGGAAAATTTTCCTTGGGAAGACAACGAGATGGGGGGACCACTCCAAGATCCATATTGCCGTTCTCAAGGATCGTGATGCGCACGCACTCTTTTTAAAACGCTATATTCGACGGACACCGTCTCAGTGGAGGGGCTATTGGAAAAAAATGGTATTCACAGGAAAGGGGATCATGCCCAAATCCTTTGATGCCACTGGGGATTCCCTTACATATATCGCCGCCACGCCGGGTGCCATCGGGTATATCGACGCAGACCTCTTAAACGATACCGTCAAAGTCCTCAATATAAAGTAAGATCCAGGAGTTTTACCGATGAAAAAATATATAATTGCCGTCATATTTATCTGCATCGCCTCATCTGCATCCGCCTTCGACGCAGAATCTCTTCAGCTTCATGGATTTCTCTCCCAGGGGTACCTTAAAACGAATAGCAATGATGCCCTCTTTGCCCGGACATCATCGGGGGGCACCTTCGAATTCAATGAGTTTGGTCTCAATATCGTGTCTCAGGTGGATGATAACTTGAGGGTAGGCGTTCAGTGCCTCTCCAGGGACCTTGGTGAGGTGGGAAACAATGAGGTCGAGATCGACTGGGCCTATGGTGACTACAATTATCGCAACGAGCTCGGTTTTCGGGCAGGAAAGATGAAAACCCCCTACGGCCTCTACAATCAGAGCCGGGATATTGATGCGGCACGATCCAGTATTCTGCTCCCGTCCAGTATCTACTCCGAGAGCTTTCGGGAGTCCATCTCCACCACTATTGGGGTGGGGATCTATGGTGAGTTACCCGGAGGGCTTGAATACCAGGCCGTCTATGGGACCACCCAGCTGAAAAAAGATGAGGGGGTGGCCAAGACCATGTCTCAGATCACCGGTATTCCCGAATTTGTGGACGCCTCGGTGGACTGGGCCTATGCCGGGGATCTGAAGTGGTTGACCCCCGTGGAGGGCCTCACCGTGGGGGCCAGCACCCTGGGGTATAAGGCGACCCTCTTTTTTGAGGTCCCCGCACCCTCTACCTTCGATTTTGAGGCAAAAGCCTATATCGGCTCCGTGGAGTATATCTGTGGAGATCTCACCCTGGCCTCGGAGTATCAGCTCATGGCCGTAGATTACTCGATTCCCGCTTTTCACAAGAACGGGAAAAAGGAGCTGGAAGGGTACTATTTTCTCGCCAGTTATCGTGTGAATGAGTGGTTTGAGGTGGGGAGTTACTACAATATCGAGTATTCCGATACCGATGACCGGAAGGGGAACGCGTATCGGGCACAGGGTGAGCCGGCAGCCAAGGCATGGCTTAAAGACCTTGCCCTGACCACGCGATTTGATGTGAGCGATAACATGGTCTTCAAGCTCGAAGGCCATCTGATGGATGGTCTGGCTAACGTATCCTACGATGCCCAAGACCCCGATGAGACCTGGTATATGCTCGCCGCGAAGGTGACCTTTAGTTTTTAAAAAAAAGGCGTTTTAGCTGGCATGAAGTTATCGCAATGAATGTCTCTCACCGCTCTTTGCGGGGGAATACAATACGGGTCAAGGGTAGGAAAGAGGGTGGGTATGTGGAGAACGATTACCATTTCAAAAAAGATCTGGCTCTGTGTCAGCATTGTTCTGTTGGGTTACTTCGGCTCGATGGTCTTTGGTTTTTTAATCGCCAAACAGACTGAGGAACAGCTCATCACCGTCTCGGAGTGTCTGTTTCCCGCATCTCGCTTCAGCCAGGCGGTGGTGACGGCATTTGACGATCAGATCAAGCTCTATACCGATGCCATTGTCACCGGAGATGACTCCTTGGTGGCCGATGCCCAGGATAAATCCAAGGCGATGCAGGCGATTCTGGCAAGAATTTTTCAATTGCCCGGTATCGATGCGGGGCGGGTGGCCACCATCGAGGCGCTCATCGAGGAGATGGAGGGCTTTACCCACCAGGCAGGGGGCATCTATCTATCCCTGGCCATGGATGAGGAGATCGACGGGGTGGATCTCCAGGCAGAGGCCTTGCGTCTCTCCCAAGAGACCCTGGCCATTCAAGAGGGCCTTCATGCACTGACCCAGGGCTTTGGTGATGCCCTCACCGCCAAGCTTGCATCGGCCAGTGATGCGATTTTAAATCAGCAGCACTGGAACCTCGGACTCTTCTGCCTCATCGCATTCACCGCCATGATGCTTACCTATCTTATCGTGACACGCTTTATCGTGCGGCCCATCCATCAAGCGGTGGAGATGCTTAAAAACATCGCCACAGGGGAAGGAGATCTGACCAAACGCCTGGAGATTCACTCCCGGGATGAGGTGGGAGAGATGGGACGGTGGTTTAACCAGTTCATTGAAAATATCCAAGAGATCATCATCGATATAGCGGCCAAGGCAGATGGCTTAAACGGCTCGGCCTCGGATCTCAACGGCTTGTCCACGGAGCTATCCGGGGGGTCAAAAAGCCTGACGGCCAAATCGGCCTCTGTCACCACCGCGGCCGAGGAGATGAGCCGTCACATGATGCGGGTGGCCTCCATCAGCGAAGAGGCCTCGGTGAATATAAGCTCTGTGGCCAGTACCACCGGAGAGATGAACGCCTCCTTATTGCATATCTCCACCCGCACCCATACGGCTCAGTCCGTCACGGCCGGTGCCGTGGAGAAGACCCGGGAGATGACTCTCAAGATCAAGGATCTGGGGACCTCGGCGGATGAGATTGGTGAGGTGACCGAGGTGATTACGGCCATCTCGGCCCAGACCAATCTGCTTGCCCTGAATGCGAAGATTGAGGCGGTAAGGGCGGGCGATGCGGGCCGGGGGTTTGTGGTGGTGGCCGATGAGATCAAGGCCTTGGCTGCCCAGGTCGATGTGGCCACCCAGGAGATTAAGACGAAAATAGACAATATTCAGCGCTCCACCCGCAATACGGAAAGAGAGATCGGTGAGGTCACGACGGTGATCTCCCAGGTCAACGAGGCGGTGACCTCCATCGCCGTCTCGGTGGAGTCCCAGGCCCAGACGACAGAGGATATCGTCTCAAATATCAATCGGGCTGCCGACGGCATTCATGAGGCCAATGAGAATGTATCCCAGACTTCGGAGGTCTCCCAGGGTATCTCTATGGAGATGGTGAGGGTCGATGAATCGTCGGCAACGATTTCACGCAGCAGCCAAAAAATTCAAACAAGCAGTACCGAGCTCTTCACCCTGGCCGAACAGTTAAAAATGGTCGTGCAGCGCTTTATTTTTTAGGGGGCCCCCAGTCTCCTGATCACTGGCTTTCCGGTGGCACCCCTGCCACCGGAAAGCCTTCTCTCCTCCCCCCTTTTTTTTATCCCTTTGACGGTATTACGCTTGCCTTCCCACCCTTTTTAGGGACGGTGAAGGCGGTCTGGATTGAGATCGTAGGTCCAAGGGGCCTCGGAGTTTCTCCAGCCATTGACCACCCGTTTGCCGAAGTCGGGATTCCCCTTTCTCTTCTCCTTTACCCCTTCGAAGCCGTCAATGACGTTGTATATCTTTGTAAATCCGGCTTTCTCTAACATTTTAGAGGCGTGGGTGCTTCGGCTGCCTGACCGGCACATGAGTAGCAGGGGCGCATCTTTGTCGAAACGACGGGTCACCTGGGAGACAAAGTCGGGATTGGGTTTCATGGTGATTCTCTTGCGGGTGGATGTGATGGTCATGAGGGGGATATTGTAGGCCATGGGCGGGTGTCCCACGAGCATGAACTCTTCGGGAGATCGAACATCCAAGATGATGGTCTCCCTTGGTTGGGCCTGCCACAAGGCCCAGGCCTCGGAGGCGGTGATCTCTTGGGAGAACGCCTCTTTTGCCACGGCCTGGGACGGGCCGCTCACACCCATG
>JABXKT010000115.1 GCA_013619155.1 Desulfobacteraceae bacterium | reverse complement strand
TGGGGTGCTTGCCAGCTCCAGGCTTCTGTGGTGGATCATTAAACAGGCTGAGGGTATAGGCCAGTGTGGTTCACGCGACAAGCTATTGTAACATTGACGAGGCGAACATTACTCGGCTCTGCCGAGATTCTCTTAAAGGAGAAGTTTTACATGCAACGGGTATTTGTATTGGACACAAAGAAAACTCCGCTGGCTCCTTGTGGGCCACGCAGGGCAAGGAAGCTCTTGGACAATGGGAAGGCCGCTGTTTTCCGCAGGTATCCATTCACTATTATTCTAAAGAGGTCTGTCGAAGAGGCTTCACCATCTCCGCTTAGATTGAAAATAGACCCTGGTAGTAAGAAGACCGGGCTGGCTATTGTTAACGATTCTTCCGGGGAGCTTGTTTTTGCGGCGGAATTGGAGCACAGGGGCCAGAAGATCAAAGCGGATCTTGAATCAAGGAACGCATCAAGAAGAGGCCGTAGAAGCAGAAACCTCAGATACAGGCAGCCACGATTTCTCAACAGAACAAAGCCTAAAGGATGGCTTGCTCCGTCACTTAAAAGCCGGGTTTACAATATTGAAACATGGGTACGAAAATTTACAAGCCTCTCTAATATCCAAGCAATATCACAGGAACTTGTCCGATTCGATATTCAGCAAATGGAAAACCCCGAGATATCTGGGAAGGAGTACCAACAGGGAACACTTTTTGGGTACGAGATAAGAGAGTATCTTTTAGAAAAATGGAATAGGACCTGTGCTTATTGCGGAAAAAAGGATGTACCCCTTGAAATTGAGCACATTGAACCCAAAAGTAAGGGCGGTTCAAACAGAATCAGCAACCTGACCCTCGCGTGTACACCCTGCAACCAAAAGAAAAATAATATGCCGGTTGAAGCGTTTTTAAAAGGGGCTCCAGAGCTATTGAAAAAGATCAAGTCCACAGCAAAAGTGACCTTAAGAGATGCGGCAGCTGTCAACTCTACTCGGTGGGCACTGTTTGAACGATTGAAGGCCACAGGCTTAGCCGTCGAAGTGGGAAGCGGTGGATTGACCAAATTTAACCGATCCAGACAGAAACTTGAAAAAACGCACTGGTTGGATGCCGCCTGCGTGGGGCGTTCGACACCTGGAAAACTGATCGTAAAAGATGTGTATCCTCTGCAGATTAAAGCGATGGGGCATGGCTCCAGGCAGATGTGTAGAGTCGATAAGTATGGATTTCCACGAACGGGACCGAAAGGATCAAGAGTAGTCAAAGGGTTCCAAACCGGCGATATGGTCACGGCCATCGTGACAAAAGGGAAAAAGATCGGCCGATATATTGGGCGGGTGGCGATCAGGGCTTCCGGGAGCTTTAATATCAAAACAGAAGATTCAACCGTACAGGGCATCGCTTACAGATATTGTAAAAAGATCCATACGGTTGACGGTTATACATACCATTAATCAGAGTTTAAGAGACTCCAATCTCTTGACTTCTTACCTCCCCGCCCTTAAAGGACGGGGTTTCACGGAGTGTTGGATGAAAATACTTGCCATCGAATCGTCCTGCGATGAGACCGCCGCGGCTGTGGTGGAGGATGGAACCCGTGTTCTCTCATCGGTAGTGGCCTCCCAGGTGGATGTGCACCACGTTTATGGTGGTGTGGTGCCGGAACTGGCCTCGCGTAAACATATTGAAGCCATTGTGCCCGTGGTGCGTGAGGCCCTCGAGGAAGCGGGGCTCCACCGCACGGATATTGACGCGGTGGCGGTGACCCAGGGGCCGGGATTGGTGGGGGCCCTTCTTATCGGTTTCTCCTATGCCAAGGCATATGCCTGGGGCCTGGGGATCCCCTGTGTGGGGGTCAACCATCTGGAGGGGCATATGTCCTCGATTTTCCTGGGAGATAATCCGCCTCAGTTTCCCTATGTGGCCCTTCTTGTGTCGGGGGGGCATACCAGTCTCTACTACGTGACCGGTCCTACGGAGTATGAGCTCATGGGGCAGACCCGGGACGATGCCGTGGGAGAGGCCTTCGATAAGGTGAGTAAGATGCTGGGTTTTGGATATCCAGGGGGCGTGGTGATTGATGCGTTGGCGGTCAAGGGAGACCCCACGGCCATTGCCTTTCCCCGGCCTTACCTCGATAAGAAAGCCTTCGATTTTAGCTTCAGCGGTTTAAAAAGCGCCGTGGGGCGGCATTTGAAGGAGCATCCCGATCCAGATGAGACGCGGCTTCACAATATTGCGGCCAGTTTTCAGGAGTCAGTGGCCGTGGTGCTCTGCCATAAGCTGATCTACGCCGCCCAGGTTAAAAATTGCACGCATATCGCTGTGGTGGGGGGCGTTGCGGCCAATTCACGTGTGCGGTCTATGGTGGGGGCCGAGGCAAAAAAACGCCATTTGTCTTTTCACACCCCAGAACTCAAGTACTGCGGAGACAATGCCGCCATGATCGGTGCCATCGGGTACCATCGATGGCTTGAGGGACGTTTTCTATCAGTGGGTGATGACACCTATTCCCGGGCAAAACTACCCTCCAACACCAAACATAAATAACCGGTAACTATTCAGTGGTACCTCCGGCAGCCAGGGGAGACTCCCCCTGGCCCGATGCTGGCGACGGTGTGTCGCGCTCATTTTTTTGTGTGATGCGGCCTTTGGCCTTTACCGGGTTTCTCAGGTTAAAAATCGGTGTGCTGGCCCTTTATATGGGGGGGACGGGGCACCGGAGGTGTCTCTGGCCTGAATAGTTGCACTAATCGTTAAGGAATGCTTGTGTCTGACGTAACAAATAGAGATCAATTTGGTAGCCGAATCGGCTTTATTCTGGCATCTGCCGGCTCGGCAGTGGGGCTCGGTAATAT
The DNA here is from genome assembly GCA_013619155.1 of Desulfobacteraceae bacterium. Taxonomy (GTDB): domain Bacteria; phylum Desulfobacterota; class Desulfobacteria; order Desulfobacterales; family Desulfolunaceae; genus Desulfoluna. Next base: position 9,258 of record JABXKT010000115.1, on the reverse strand, counting down.
CTGGAGGTTTCCCTTTGTCGCGGGTGAAAATGGAGGGGCCGCCTTTGTTTTTATCTATCTTCTGCTGGTTTTCTGCATCGGTATGCCGGTGATGCTCGCCGAGTTTGTGGTCGGTCGGCGAGGTCAGGGAGATCCCGTGGGCTCCCTGCGTCGGGTGGCGGGAAAGGCCTTCATGCCCTTAGGGGCCATGGGGATCATTGCCTCCATCATTATCTTAAGTTTTTATGCCGTGGTGGGGGGGTGGACCATCAAGTACACCTTGGATGCCGTGATCGGGAGCCTGGGGACCGATGTGGCCTCGGCGGGGGCCATGTTCGGTGCCTTTGTGAAAAACCCCTTTGCGGTGATTGGCTACCAGGCCCTCTTCATGCTGGGAACCTATATGGTGGTGGCCCGGGGTATCGGTAACGGTATCGAGAAGTTTTGCACCATCTTTATGCCGGTCCTCTTTCTCCTTCTTATCGTCTTAGCCGTGCGCTCTGTGACACTCCCCGGAGCGGCGGAGGGTCTGGCCTTTTACCTGAAGCCCGATTTTTCTAAGGTGAATGGGTCCATGGTGCTTGCCGCTTTGGGTCAGGCCTTCTTCTCCCTCTCCATCGGTATTGGGGTGATGCTGACCTACGGCTCCTATCTGAACAAGGCCGAACCCATTGTGAGCCCGGCTTTTCAGATCTGTTTTCTGGACAGCTTTGTCGCCTTTATCGCAGGGCTTGTGATTTTTCCGGCGGTGTTTGCCTTCGGCTTTGAGCCTGGGGCCGGTCCTGGTCTCACCTTTGTGACCCTTCCCGCCGTATTTAGCAAGATGCCCGGCGGCTCTATTTTTGCCATCGCCTTCTTTTTCTTGCTCGTTATCGCCTCTTTGACCTCCTCCATGAGTCTCCTTGAGGTGATCAGCGCATACTTCGTGGATGAAAGGCGATGGAGCCGTAAAAAAGCGACTCTGGTGGTGGCTAGTTTCACCTTTCTCTTGGGGGTGCCGTCGGCCATCAGTCTCGGCGGAGGCCTGAATCTCTTCGGTAAATCCTTTCTCGATGCCATGGATTTTATCGCCTCGAATGTGATCATGCCCTTAGGGGGGATGGGGTTTGCCCTTCTGGCGGGGTGGTTGCTCCATACCATGGCCCGGGAAGAGTTCTCCGATGCCCACGGGGTACCATCGATCATCTATCCGGCGTGGCGAGTGATCTGCTGTGTGGTGGCCCCCATTGCCATCGGCTGGATTTTTATCAGCGGCCTGAAATGGTAGGCACTGGGCTTATATTATTAATATGAGTTTACCTTCTGTTAAATTATTCCATGGTGTGGGAATTTTTAGACTTAGAACGGTGTGATCCCAGTGCCAATGGTAGGCACTGGGCTTATATTATTAATATGAGTTTACCTTCTGTTAAATTATTCCATGTCGTGGGAATTTTTAGACTTAGAACGGTGTGATCCCGGTGCCAATGGTAGGCACTGGGCTCATATTATTAATATGAGTTTACCTTTTGTAAAATCACTGCATGTTGTGGGGATTCTTCGAATTGGAACGGTGTGAGCCCAGTACCAAATGGTAGGCGTGTCCATTTTTTGACCATGGAAGGTAGTACGCGAAGGATCCATGGTGGTTTTACATGGGTCCTTTTTTTTTGAATAGGAGAGAAAAAGGGGTGCGAAGGGGTCGCCTTGGATGGCGTGTGGGGGAGGCGAAGGCCGATGGGGAGCGGTCTGGAGGGGACGTCCCCTCTTCTTTTAAGACCCTTTGGGAAGGAGAGGACTTATCCACCCATATTTTTTAAGCCTTTGCGCCGGGCTGTCATACTGGTAAGGAGTATAATGCCGCGGTGAGTTGGAATTAAAAAGGATGAAGTGAGTCCGTATGGATGGATAAGTCCTGTGAAAAAAGGGAAGAAAGGCCCGTAGGAGGAGATATGGGAATTTAGGAACCGGGCCTTTTTTATAAAGAGGATGATAGCCAGGGAGGTTTGGCGTTAAATCATCGCTCTTATCTATTTTCCTTCTTTTGGCGCTCCGGCTGGGCTGAAGTACCTAAGATGATGCGTTAGGTGATAGGACGGCTTTGTAAAAATGATGAAGAAGGGACGAACAACTTCATCCAAGGCCTTTTTTGCATCATCGCTATAAAGTAAATTATAAGATATTTTTAAGTAGGTCAAATTCAAGATATTCAACAATATCATCAATGGAATTGATACTCTTCTACTCGTTACGAAATATGCGAAGGGGTGAGCACTATTATCGGGCCGGCCCACCCCTTCGGTTCATCTTCTTATTTCCCTACGGGAGGGATTAGGCAAAGAGGGATGACATGAGTCGGGTTACCCCATAGCCACCCACTGTGAGCCATGTGAAGAGGATGAGGGCCAGCCATACAGGCTTCATTCCCACCCCTCGTATACGGTTGAAGTTGGTCTCAATACCCAGGGCGCACATGGCCATGGTGAGGATAAAAAGATCCAGTCGATTCCAAAAGGCCACCACAGGAGTCGGGATGACGTTCATGGAGTTGATGCCGGCCACAACGATGAAGAGGATGGCAAACCAGGGAATGGTGATTTTGCCGCGTTTTCCGTCGACAGCCCCTTTTCGGCGCCCTAGCCAGATGCTGATGCCGATGAGAAAGGGGGCGATGAGCATGACGCGAATCATCTTGACGATGATGGCAGAGGAGGCGGCCTCGGGGGAGATGGCGTTTCCTGCAGCCACGGCGTGAGCCACCTCATGGATGGTACCGCCGATGTACATGCCGAAGGTGTTGGCGTCCACGGCAAAGAGGCCGGCCTTGTAAAGAATGGGGTAGAGAAACATGCTTAAGGTGCCGAAGAGAACCACGGTGGAGACGGCCATGGCGCTTTTATGGGCGTCGGATTTCAAGACGGGTTCCGTGGCAAGGACCGCTGCCGCCCCACAGATGGAGCTGCCGATGGAGGTGAGTATGGCGGTTTCGTAATCGAGTTTAAAGAACTTTACGCCTATAAAGCTCCCCATGAGAAAGGTGGAGGTGGCCATGGTGATGCTGATGGCGAATCCGGCGGTGCCCACGGCGGCAATGTCCTGGAAGGTGACGCGGAAGCCGTAGAGGATGATGCCGAGTTTTAAGAGGGTGCGTGTCGCAAAGACGATGCCGGGGACCCAGCGTGCGGGCAGTGCCATACGGAGGGTGTTGCCGTAGATCATCCCAAGAACGATCCCGATAATGAGGGGGCTCACCCCCATTCTTTTAATGGGGGGAAATTCTGAACAGTAGATGGCTGTTGTGGCGAAGAGTGTGACGAAGAGGAGTCCGTTCATGGCTTCTTTTCGACTATCGGCTGGGAAAAACATCGGTTACAGCTCCTTGGTGTACTGCTTGGATGACCTTAGTTGTCGGGCTAAAATCGTGGGTGAACTCTTATTTCAGGGCCCGGGCCCGGAAGAAGAGGCAGCTCTCCCGTCTCCTTAAAATTTCAAGGCGGTCGGAAAATAAGTTTTTCGAGGTCTTTGACACGAGGTCTCAGGCCGAACTTTTGACTCCTTCAAGAAAAATCGAGGAATGGATCAAAAAAAACGTGTCACCAAGCGGTGTAAAATGGCGTGTCGTATACCGTTTGGGTGTATTGATATACCGATCAGTTTTTTTACGGGTCCATCTCGTGTCGGGAGATGCGCTTGTTTTATGGGGGGGGCTGTGATAAGTCAAATTCATTGTATTTAAATAATCCATAAAAATATTTGATTCTAATGGGTCATTAAATGAAAATTTAATGGGTTATCTGTTTAAAGTTTTTGCTACGTCTATAAAAAAAACGGAAATATCGGTTTTATCGAACCGATTTTATATCAAGGAGAGGATGTTTCCATGCAAATGCACATGACACTAAGGCAGCTGGAGCTGTTTCTGGCTCTGACAAAAAGGCCTCATATCGGTGAAGTGGGCAAAGAGGTGGGGTTGACTCAGTCGGCCGTATCGATGTCTATAAAATCCTTAGAAGAGATTCTTGAGACCCGGCTTTTCGACCGGATCAATAAGAAGATTGTCTTAAATGAGAATGGTCGCCACTTCTTGGAGAGAGTCGAACACCTCGTCTTGGGTCTCAAGGAGGCAGAGTCCATTTTTCGCGATGAACATCTGCACGGTGAGATCCGTGTCGGAGTGAGCTCTTCCATTGCCAACTATATCATCCCGAAGGTCTTCTATGAGTTTATGCAGTCCCATGACGGGGTGAGTTTTAAGATGGAGACGGGCAACACCCATGAGGTGGCCTCTCTTATCGAAAATGGCCGGGTGGATATGGGATTTATTGAAGGGGAGCACGACAGTATGGATGTCGAGCTTGAGGTCCTGGGCAAAGATGAACTCTATATTGTCACTGGCGATGCCTCCCTGGTGAGAAACGAGCCCTATCGTATGGAAGAACTTCTCGGTAAGCGGTGGGTCTTGCGTGAGAAGGGGTCCGGTACCCGTGAGACCTTCATGAATCACTTGGGCGATATGGCCAAGTCTCTCAATGTGTATATGGAGTTGGACCATACCGGGGCGGTGAAATCCATTCTTTCCAATAAAGACACCGTGTCGTGCCTGTCACGTTACAGTGTGCAAAAAGAGTTGAAGTACGGGCTATTATTTCGCTTGCCTGTGGAGGACTATGTGTTTACACGCTCCTTTTATTCGATCTGGCACAAGAATAAATTTATGAGCTCCCTTCTCTCCTCCTTCATTGAATTCACCCGTGAGTGGAATGGCCTGGCCCGTTAAGGGTTATCTTTCCTGCACCTCTTTTTGTGACCCGACCCGATTCTTCTTTTTTTCTGCCGGAACATCGCTTGTTCCGGCAGAAAAACTATGGTAATTTTAAGCGTTGACTGGGAAGAGCATTTATTGATGACACCATCCGGTGTTTTGATCATGCCCCTCATGAGGTCTTTTCCTTTCCCCTCCCCTTTTTTTTCTTCCTCCGGATGGATGTTTAGCCCCTTCTTTATTTCATCGTCTCTTATTTTATTGTGTCTTATCCCATTATTTTTTATTTCGTCATTAATTAGCTTACGCTTCTGGCGGCTCTGACCGGGGCCAAACGTTTGCCATTATTTTATCTGATTACCCCTTATTCGCAGCCATCGCTTGCTGCGGCCTTCGCCAGACTCTCTTTCCACCTGTTTTCTTAGCTATTCAGCCCCAAAAAAAGCCTCCGGCGGCCGGGTGTGTCAATCTAATCGGAAAAAAGCCCATTTTACCCGATTGCACCGCAATATATTGCAGTCGATATGTGGTGGGATGTGCCCGTCACGATGGATTAAATCGATAGATCCCATCGGTCTTCCACGAGTATGAAGAGGGATGGACCCAACCCATACTGGTGAATATCATGATCATAGGGTGCATTCTATGCACCAGAACCGGGACCTATAATGCCAAGATAGATGAGAGAATAAAGGTCGGAGACCCATCAAAAACGGTGCGCGGGCGCACCCTACTCTGGATAAAAGGGCCCGGCTACCGTAAGCGTGGCTGTAAAAGGATGGTGATCAGGAATTTTTTTGATCACTATTCAGCTTATGCCTCAGTTGGCCCTGCCGGGAGCCAACCTTTTGCCTTATTTTATAAAGACGGGTTTGCCAAACAAATTTTATAGTGACCATGACGGGCCAAAGGCCCGTCATGGTCACTAACCTGGGGTCCAGGGGCCTCGTCCCTGGCCGCCGGAGGCCCGTTTTTTTGGTCACTTTGACCATAGAAGGCCTCTGGGTGAAAGAGATCTAAATGGTTATATATGAACCGGAAAGCACCTCACCCCTTCTTGCAACAAGAGCCTCTGCTTCTTTTTATTTTGGGAAAACCTTGGGTCCCTTGGCGGTGGCCTCCGAGCCCCCCATTCTCGTGTATATGCCCAGGGCCCCTTCCCCTTTTTTTATGGAGAAAGGTCATGTCCCGTTCCAACAGTCCTATAAAAACGTCGGATCTTCTGGTGAAGGCCCTTGAAGAGGAGGGTGTGCGGTATCTTTTTGGCGTACCGGGGGAGGAGAATCTCGATTTTCTGGAGGCCTTACGCACCTCCTCCATCGCGTTAGTACTCACCCGCCATGAGCAGGCCGCCGCCTTTATGGCGGCCACCTACGGTCGCCTGACCGGGCGGGCCGGGGTCTGTCTCGCCACCCTGGGGCCGGGGGCGGCCAATCTTGTGACCGGGGCGGCCTATGCACAGCTCGGTGCCATGCCCATGGTGATGATTACCGGCCAGAAACCCATTACCCGCAGCAAGCAGGGGCGGTTTCAGATTGTGGATGTGGTGAGCATGATGCGGCCCCTGACCAAGTTTACCCGTCAGATTATCCATGGAAAGAGTGTGCCCGCCCTGGTGCGGGAGGCATTTCGCCTCGCCGAGGAGGAGCGTCCCGGCCCTGTGCATCTGGAACTCCCCGAGGACATCGCCGCCGAGGTGGTGGAGGGGTGGCATCTGATTCCACGGCGGGATCCGTGCCTGAACTGTGCCTCGGAGTCATCGGTGGTCAAGGCTGCCGAGATGATTCATAAGGCCACCTCGCCCCTTCTGCTGATTGGGGCCGGCGCCAACCGGAAGCAGGTGATCGATCCCTTGCGGTGCTTCGTGGAGAAGACGGGCATCCCCTTTTTTAATACCCAGATGGGCAAGGGGGTGATTGGAGGGGCCCACCCTTTATACTTAGGCACCGCGGCTCTATCGGATAACGATTATCTCCACTGTGCCATCGATCGGGCAGATTTGGTGATCAACGCCGGACACGACGTGGTGGAAAAGCCTCCCTTCTTCATGGAGCACGGAGGCAAGGAGGTGATCCACGTCAATTACAGTCCCGCAGAGGTGGATATGGTCTATTTTCCCCAACACGATGTGGTGGGGGATATCGGTCACTCCTTTCGGCGTATTACCGAAAAACTCGCCCCCTCGTCCCACCATGATTTCTCCTATTTTATGACGATTCGTAAGGAGGTCCTCAAGCATATCGATATGGATGTCGACTCCCCTCGATTCCCCTTGCTGCCCCAGCGGGTGGTGGCCGATGTGCGCAAGGTGCTTCCCGCAGATGGCATCGCCGCCTTGGACAACGGTATGTATAAGATCTGGTTTGCCCGGAACTATCGCACCAATAAGGATAACACCATCCTTCTGGATAATGCCCTGGCCACCATGGGGGCCGGTCTCCCTTCGGCCATGGTGGCCGCCATGCTGAACCCCACTCGCCGGGTGATGGCCATCTGTGGGGATGGCGGGTTCATGATGAACTCTCAGGAGATGGAGACCGCCGTTCGTCTGAAGCTGGATCTGGTGGTGCTCGTCTTAAGGGACGACGCCTACGGGATGATTCGTTGGAAGCAGACCTTGATGGGGTTTGAGGATTGGGGTCTGGAGTACGGAAACCCCGACTTTGTGATGTACGCAAAGGCCTATGGTGCCGACGGGCATCGTGTGGAGAGTGCCGATGAATTTTTGCCCTTGATGGATGCGTGTTTTAACCAGGGCGGTGTGCACCTCATCGAGGTACCCATCGATTACTCTGAGAATAAGCGGGTACTCATCGATGAGTTAGCGGCCCGGGTCTGTTTGTTGTAACGGGACTATTTTGATCATGCATTAAACCAAAAATCGGATAGATGGGAAGGAGGCAGTGATGAAAGTCGATGTGCGATCCCCGTGGGATGGAACGATTTTGAAGACGCTTCACTTAGGTGGTGCTGAGGTGGTGAACGATCTTTTAACCCGAGCGACCGGTGTCCTTCAAAATTGTAAGGCGTGGCTTCCTAGCTGGGAGCGCCGGGACATTTTGATGCAGACCGCCGCCGATCTGAAAAAAGATCGGGAGGCCTTTGCCCTGATCATCGCCCAGGAGGGGGGGAAGCCTCTCTTCGATGCCCGGGTGGAGGTGACCCGGGCCATCAGTGGTATCGAACTGGCCGCCGAAGAGATGGGGCGCATGGGGGGACGGGAGATTCCCATGGGGCTCGATTTGGCATCGACAAATCGTCTGGCCGTGACGACCAGAGAGCCCATCGGGGTGGTGGTGGCCATCAGCGCCTTTAATCACCCGTTAAATCTTATCGTTCATCAGGTGATCCCGGCAGTGGCCACGGGGTGTCCCGTCATCATCAAGCCGGCCACGAAGACTCCTTTGTCTTGCCTCGCCCTGGTGGACCTCCTCCACAAGAATGGATTGCCGGAGGCGTGGTGTCAGGTGGCGCTTCTCGCCCGATCCGATGCCGAAACCCTGGCCACGGATCCGCGGGTAAATTACCTTAGCTTTATCGGCTCTTCATCGGTGGGGTGGGACCTGAGATCCAAATTGTCCCCCGGAACCCGCTGTGGTCTGGAGCATGGAGGGGCCGCTCCGGTTATCATAGGGGAGGATGTCGACCTCGATCTTTTGGTCCCCCCGCTTCTTAAAGGGGGTTTTTATCATGCCGGGCAGGTGTGTGTATCGGTGCAGCGAATCTTCGTCATGAAGGGGGTCGCCGATGAGCTGGGGGCCAAGATGGCCCAGGCCGCCTCCACCTTAATCGTGGGAGACCCCACCGATGGCAAGACCGATGTGGGGCCCATGATTCGATCGGGAGAGGTGGACAGGGTTCATGATTGGGTGAAGAAGGCGGTGAGGGATGGGGGCCATATCTTGTGCGGTGGCACCAAGGTGGCCGAATCCGCCTACGCCCCCACGATTCTCATGCACCCTCCCGATACCGCTCGGGTCTCCACCGAGGAGATCTTCGGGCCGGTGATCTGTATCTACCCCTGTGAGACCATGGATGAGGCCATATTACGGGCCAATCAGACCCGGAGCGCCTTTCATGCCTCGGTCTTTACCCACAATATCGACACCGCCATGATGGCCGCTCGGCACCTGAATGCCTCGGCCGTCATGATCAACGATCATACCGCTTTTCGGGTGGACTGGATGCCCTTCGGAGGCCGAAAGGAGAGCGGTCTGGGGGTGGGAGGTATTGGCTACACCATGCGTGAGATGAGCGAAGAGAAGATGATAGTGATTCATCACCGGTAGATCAGAGGGACTTAAGAAAAGGGTGAGAAAGGGGCACGGGTGGCGTGCCCCTTTTGTTTGTCGGAACAAGAGGCGGGGAGGGGTAGTGAGGGTGGTGCCGGGTAAAATAGAGGAGAGCCCGGGGACCGATGAGACCATCGTTTTTGGGGGTGGGCATCGGCCCTTTAAGAAGAGAGGGCAATGGCCAGAAATCAGTTGATTAATGGAGCACTGGGGGGTAAAACTCTTGGGCAAATGGATACACCATCG
>JABXKT010000114.1 GCA_013619155.1 Desulfobacteraceae bacterium | reverse complement strand
TGACCATGACGGGCCTATGGCCCGTCATGGATACCAGACGCACCTTGTAGAGGATGCGATCGCTCTTCTTTCAATCCACGCTCCCGCACGGGGAGCGATTTTCGTTGATCTTAAGGGCCAGCTCCTTATCCTCTTTCAATCCACGCTCCCACACGGGGAGCGATAGGGATGCCGTAGCCGAAGGCCCGGATCTCATACCACTTTCAATCCACGCTCCCACACGGGGAGCGATGATGAAATTGATATGTTCATCCTCTTAGGAGAAACTTTCAATCCACGCTCCCACACGGGGAGCGATGATCTGGAGGCCCAGAGAGTCAAGGATGAGGCTGACTTTCAATCCACGCTCCCACACGGGGAGCGATCGGTTTTTCGGCTGTTTTAACAAACTCGTACCAACTTTCAATCCACGCTCCCACACGGGGAGCGATCCGCACAAGCGATAACTACGAGGGGTGATTCCTACTTTCAATCCACGCTCCCACACGGGGAGCGATAGGTTGTCTCAATCTGACACGTGGTGGGGCTCCTCTTTCAATCCACGCTCCCACACGGGGAGCGATGGTGATGATCGGTCCACTCGCCGCCCGGGGGAGTCTTTCAATCCACGCTCCCACACGGGGAGCGATAAACTGGATCTCAAAAGGGGCCTCTATGTCGGGGTCTTTCAATCCACGCTCCCACACGGGGAGCGATTTCAACGCCTCCGGAGAGGTCGTAAGATTCTTTTTGGGGTCTTTCAATCCACGCTCCCACACGGGGAGCGATTGATACAAAGGTACTTGTCCTTGGGTAAGGGTTTCTTTCAATCCACGCTCCCACACGGGGAGCGATGGTATTACAGTCTCCAATGAACCCCGTCACCCGCTTTCAATCCACGCTCCCACACGGGGAGCGATGATGTGTCCGAGCTTGCCGGTGCATGCGTCGTGGATCTTTCAATCCACGCTCCCACACGGGGAGCGATAAGAAGTGGTTTTCCGAAGGGAAGTATATGAATCCTTTCAATCCACGCTCCCACACGGGGAGCGATGCGGTGCTTACACCAAGAGTCTCTGGGATATTGGCTTTCAATCCACGCTCCCACACGGGGAGCGATTGATGAATTCCTTAAACCTATCACTTGAGGAGTATTCTTTCAATCCACGCTCCCACACGGGGAGCGATCGGCCAGCTCCAGCTGGGTGGTGTCTTTAAACTGCTTTCAATCCACGCTCCCACACGGGGAGCGATCAGAGAGATCACCTATAACATTTGAGCAGTTATCTTTCAATCCACGCTCCCACACGGGGAGCGATAGGTAAAAGATTCCGGATGCGGTATTATTTTATCTTTCAATCCACGCTCCCACACGGGGAGCGATATGCCTCGTGCGCGCCCGATACGAGGGCCGGAAGGGCTTTCAATCCACGCTCCCACACGGGGAGCGATTATCGGCCTGCGCCTTCGCCGCCCACCCCGAAATCTTTCAATCCACGCTCCCACACGGGGAGCGATTCCCTCGCCATCCAGACCATCGATCCCGAGCGTCTTTCAATCCACGCTCCCACACGGGGAGCGATCCAGACCCTCGGAGAGGCCCTCTGGTACACGGCACTTTCAATCCACGCTCCCACACGGGGAGCGATAGACCGAAAAGCGGAATGGGTGGTCACTCGGTATCTTTCAATCCACGCTCCCACACGGGGAGCGATGTTGGCTCGATGCTGACCATGTCCGAGGTGTTCGCTTTCAATCCACGCTCCCACACGGGGAGCGATTTCTGGATAATCCTCCCTTAGTCTCTTGCACCACTCTTTCAATCCACGCTCCCACACGGGGAGCGATCCAAAGGGGTCTTAACGTTAACCTTATCGAATGGTCTTTCAATCCACGCTCCCACACGGGGAGCGATTTCACTCCCTGGTGATAAGTTTCCTGATGCGCTTCTTTCAATCCACGCTCCCACACGGGGAGCGATGTGTCCAGCACCACGGCGCGGGAGGCCATCTCTCGGGAAAAATCGGCGCGGGGGAGGTATTTTTTTTGTTTCACACTCAGATCGAATTGGGTGTTCTCGCGCTGGACGCGGATCTTCAGAATCTCTTCGCGGGTCTTCTCGGATTGATCCTCGGCCATGGCGTGTCCGGCATCGGCTCCGGCCTGGCGCTTGAGGTAGGCCCTGGCGTAGGCGTTGAGATCGGCGAGGAGGAGGGTCTTGTCGTCCTGCAGGGATGGAAAACCCTTCTTGATATCCGCGTAAAATTTGGTTTTGGCCACCTCCCATCCCTCTTCCTGAAGATGTTTCAGGGCGGCGGGGCGTTTGAGTGTTTTAGACATGACAGTCTCCGAAGGGTGGGTCGTAGTAGCGCATGTGCTCCTCACTCCAGGCCAGATCGAAGGTGCCCGTCGGGCCGTTGCGGTTTTTGGCGGCAATGAGCTGGGCCACGGTGGAGGGGATCTTTTTGTCGTAGACGGAAGCGCGGTAGGGGAAGAGGACCAGGTCGGCGTCCTGCTCGATGGAGCCACAATCACGCAGATCGGAGAGCATGGGCACCTTACTCGATCGCTGTTCGAGCATGCGGTTAAGCTGGGATAAGACGATGACGGGGATCTCTAAGGATTTGGCGAGCCCCTTCAAGCGCCGGGTGATATCGGGCATGGATGCCGGGTTATCGGGGGACCAGTCGGCAAAGAGCTGGAGGTAATCGATGGCCAGATAGCGGATACCGTGGAGCCGGTGGTATTTTCGAGCCGTTACCTCCACCTGGGAGATGGTCATCCCGGACATGTCCTCCACCCAGATCGGCATGGGGGCCACGGTATCGGCGGCGTGATGGATATCTGGCCAGAGATGGCCCGGGACCTTGCCGTGGCGGAAGAGGGAGGAGTCGATGCCCCCCACATCGGAGAGGAGACGGTTACCCAGCTGGGTATCGCTCATCTCAAACGACTGGGTCAAACCCGGGATAGAGTGAAAGCCTAAATTTCGGATGATATTGAGCATGAGGGAGGTCTTCCCCATGCTCGGGCGCCCGGCGATGAGGATGAGGTCGGTGGGATGGAGGCCCCCCATCACCCGGTCGAAGTCGCTGAAGCCGGTGGGCAGGCCCGGGGGCGTGTCGGAGGCCGTAGTCTCCTCCAGGCGCTGGATACATCGGGCGGCGATGGCGGCCATGCTGGGGTCCTTTTTGGGCCCGTCGGAGAGGGAGATATCCTGAATGTGGGCGATAATGGCCGAACAGTCGGCCCCCTCGTCACACATCTGGGATGCCTGGTCGGCCAGGGCCTTCAGCTGGCGTCGTTGGGCCCCCTGGCGCACGATCTCGGCATGGCGGACGATGTTGGTGGAGACGGGCACGGTATCGAGATAGTGGGAGATGGCAGACATCGGCACATCACTCCCCAGCCGATGGGCCACAGTCACCAGATCGGCCGCTTCTCCGGCTCCGATCATCCCGGCCATGGCGGCATAGATCAGGCGGCTGTTTTGCCAGTAGAACTCATCGGGCCGCAGATCGATCTCGTGCAACTGCTCGTTGTCGTTGAGGATGGCGGAGATGATCGACTCCTCGGCTGCGATCTGATCGGGGGGGACAGCGACGAAGGGGGGTTTCTTCATCCGAGCTTCCTCCCGTAGACGGCGGAGGCGTCGGTGGTGATCTGGGGTGAGGAGCCATGGGAGTGACGCTGGGCATCATATGCCACGGCGACATTTTGAAACTTCATGAGGCCCTCGGCACCTTTCGTCTTCTTCCGCAGGGACGACAGGGAGAGGAGCTTGGATTGCCAGAATTCATCTTTTTGTGCCCAGAAGAGCACGTCTCGAATATATCCGAACTCGAAGCCATCGATCTTGATCAACTGGCCCACGGTCTCTGCCCCCCGGCGATAGAGGCGATTCGAGGGCTTGGGAGCCTTGGCACCGTGGGTTTTTGTCTGATATTTTTGGTATGCCGTGGCAAATTCTAAAAAGTTGTCGCTATATATATTATCTTTCTCTCTAATAGGTGTTTGTTCATCGGTTGTATCATCGGTTGGTCGCTGGTCGTTCATCGGTTGCGCATCATCATCAATCTGTGTCTGGTAACGGTTATAGTTTACAACGGTTATCATGCAAAATCGGTTGTTCATATTCTGGACGGTAATAAAATTATCCCCGGCCAGAGTGTTTAACATACGGGTTAGCTTCAGACGATCGATCCCTATCTCCATGGCCCAGGCAGAGACCACCACGGCGATGGACCCCACGGGGATCTCGTGGCCATGAAAATGGCTGAGATATTTCAAATCATGATGCTGGAGGATGGATGCCATCAATCCACGATACTCCAGACCGCGGCTCCAGGATCGAGACTTATCGACCTTGTACCAAATTTTGAAAAAGCCTCGCTGCATCTCTGCACCACCTCCCCTCGTTTTACTAATTAGTAATAAACCAAACCCTTTTGACTACTTGTCCCGCTTTTTCCGTTTTCCGCTCCATTTTGGAAACTCAATGTGGGTGTGACCCGGGCTGGCCGAAACCGCGAGAGGGCATCCTCTGGGGAGGACCCAAGATTTTGAAATCTTTTTGAAAGTTGGCATGATCATTGCCCTTCTTTTTTGGCATGCCCGTTGCAAAGGCTGGGGACCACGGGGAGGCCGAGGCGGCCTGACTGCCTCAGGGTTTCCAGATCCTCATGGGCATCGAAGAGGAGATCCGTCGCCTCGGCCTTGATGGCCAGGTGATGATCGGTCCACTCGCCGCCCGGGGGAGTGAAGGAGAGGGTGACCCGATGGTCACGGATGAATGCAGAGATCCATCTGCCATCCTGCTCGCCGATGAACTCGAAGAGGATGGAGACGGAAAGGCTGTCTCTCCAGCTATTTAAGGGGATAGACGAACCGGGTTGATCACCTATTGGCATTTGGCAACACCTCACCTGTGCGCATTGACAGCCCTTTTTGGGGAGACCAATACGATAAAAAGAGGATCATGGCATGGATAGGCTGAGGGCCATGATCGATGAATGTGGGGGAGCGTGAGTGTGACGAGGGATGAAGCAGGGGAGGGGCGGTATCATCGGTGCGATGTGCACCAACAACAATAGCCCGTGCCTTGCGGCTACGAGCGACGATTCGAAGGGGCCGAGGGTTGTCTCCCCCTGGCCGGAGGTGGGTCAAACAGTGTGAGAGGTGTTTAATATCCCACGTTGTTCATAGTGTGTCAATTTTATTGTCGTGGATTATCGGATACGGAGGGGAGGGGGAAGCCCGGTGGGTACAGGGCTTCCCGTGTTATTATTGAGGCTCGGCTTTTTTTCGGCCCCGCTTTCGGGGCACCTCGGAGAGGGGCGGCCTGTTGATCGCCTCTCTCGGTATCTGCCACCCCGATCCGTTCAAGTAAGCGCCAGGGACCGTGGCCACCTCCTTTCTGATGAGACGAACGCTGCACTTCTTCAGCTCTGCCACGTCAGAACAGGCGAGGGTAGGGGTCAGGTGGGTGGTGTCGATGGGTTCAATCATTGGCTACTCCCATGCCTGTGAAAATTCGTTATCTTTGAACATCTCGGCCAGGCCGCTGAGTTGCTTCAGCCTCAACAACTCGTCGGCGTCCATGCCGATATTTTTTATGATCCACTGATCCGACATGCCGAACTGCTTCAGCTCCCCCACAATATTCGTCATCAAGTCGATGTCGTGGGTACCACGGGCCCGGTTATGTCGGATGGTACTGGCCATGCGGTTGGAGGCGTCCTCCTGGCTCTTGCGGATGGTGCTGGCCGGCACGCGCCCGAAGGTGCTGGTGTTGATCTTGCTGCTCGTGCGTTCGCTCTTCCTGCGGTGGAAGCCATCCACTATTTTACGAGGCGCACCGTCTTGTACGAAGGTGACGATGGGCATGGTGTACCCGTCCTCTTCGATGGAGCGGATGAGGAGCTTCTGCTCCGGAGGGGCCACCTTGTTGGGGTTGTAGGCATTACCCTCCACATCCTCGCTCTTGATCCACTCCACCAGATCGGCGGGGTGATGCTTCAATGGGCTCACCGCGTGGAGGGCGGCCCTCACCTCATTCAAGACGTCTATTTTCTTATCGACATCCGATATGGCTTCGATCTTGGCCGCCAGGGCTTGTGTCAGTTCACTGATCGTCATACATCACCGCCTTTATATATTCTTGTATTTATCGAGAATGGCCTTTCTCTTGGCCATCTGTTGTTTGCTCAATCCGAAGCCCATCGTCTTGCACAGGTGGTCGTTCTTCAAAATGGTACAGGCCATGCGTTTCCACGAGGGGAGATCGATGGTGCCCTTCACATCGTCGGTATGATCCGGGGTAGCCCCTTTGAAGACGATGCGGGAGTCCTTGTGCTTGGTGTAATTCGAGACGCCGTTGCGTTCGATCTCGTAGCCGCACGCCTCGATCTCTGCGATCACCGCGTCGGGGAAGCCGCCCCCGGTTTTTGCCCAGAACTCGGCAGATGTCTTGAATTTATCGAGATAGCCCTGCCTGAGATCTTCGGGGAGGGTGGCCAGGAGGAACTGGGTGTAGCTCTTCCATGTGTGGCCCTTGGGAAGCCGAACAGACCGCCACCCCATGGCCCGGGTTCCCCCGTAGATGGCCGCAAAATTGGCCCCCTGCACACGTCCGCAGATCTTGGCCCACATGGCCGGGTCGAGGGCCCGGTAGAGATTCAGGCTATTTTTCGCGTCTTCGTGGAAGGGGCTGGCCACCCGCATCTGGTCGATGGTGAGTCCGGCCCTGTAGTACAGGTCGTAGAGTTTATTATAGTCGTAATTAAACTTGCCGTTGGCGGTCCATACGTCTTCTGTGCTCCAGTCGTAGAGGGGGGAGGCGCTGTAGACCTCTTTGAAGTTCTTCGTGGTCCATTTCACCCCTTTATAGGGGAATTTCTTGTTCACCACGGCGCTGTACCGCTGGAGGGACTCATCGGTACGGAGGCCCAAAAGAGTCACCGTTTTGCCCCCGCCGCACTTCTCCCGGTACCATCGGTTAAACTGGCGGGAGAAGTCCTCCATCAGCATCTTGTATTTATACCGTTTGAAGGGGTTATTGGTCAGGTTGTAGACGTAGGGCATGGTGGGCATATCCCGTACCCAGATGTCCTCCTTTTTGTCATCCCATGGATACCAGTATGACTCGAAATTACCCACCGCCGTGCGGGAAGCCATGGGGAGACACATCCAATAGGGGTCGATATCCTCCAGGTTATCGGCAAACATCCGGGTCACGTACTCCGTGGTCTTGTCGTACTGACACTCGAAGTCCTGATGGAACACCCCTATTTTTCGTTTATCCCCCGTCCTACGCTTATAATCCAGCACGAGATTGAGCAGCAGGCCGCTGTCTTTGCCTCCTGAGAAGGCGACGCAGATGTTCTCAAACTCATCGAAGATAAACTTCAGACGGGCCTGGGCCGCCTCGTAGACGTTTTGTAACAGATACGTTTTCACTATAGGCTCCTGATGAGTTGTTTTTTATCCTTCACCATCTCCAGCTCCTGCCGGAACGCTGCCACCGAGTCCCCCTTATTGGCCAGGGCGTTGAGAATCCGGTCGTCTATACCACAAGAGCAGGAGATATCGATATAGGTCACCCGCCGTGTCTGACCGAGACGGTCATTCCTATCCTCGGCCTGGATCCGTTCCGAATATTTAAACCCGTTGGTGTAGAAGATCACCCAGGCGGCGGAGATCAGCTCATTCAGACCGTGCCCGCCGGAGGAGGGGGTGGCGACAAAGAAACGGGCCGCTCCGGATGCGAAGCGATCCAGCTCCCGGGTGCGCGCCTTCGGGGTGAGTTTCCCGTGATATTGGGCCACACACCCCTGGCCGTGCAGGGCCTCCAGCTCTCGTACGATACCCTGGATATCAAAGTGAAACTTTGCCCAGATCACCACCGGCTCCCCTTGGGGGATGCCCATGATCACGTAGGCCAGGGAGTCGAGGCGGCGGTGGGGGAACGCCACAAAATGCGCCACCCCCTCCTCCGTCCACCGACGATAACCGCTGGCGATCTGCTGCAGGGCGGTGAAGAGTTTGAAGATCGAGCAGGAGGAGTATTCCTCCTGTTCGATCTCTACGATCAGCTCCTCCTTGGCCTGTTCGTAGTGCTCCTCCTGCGCTTCCGTCATCTTAAAATAGTGGGTCCCTTGAAAATATTTACCGGGGAGATCCAGGCACTCCGCCCGGGTGACCTGATAGACGTAAGGCTGGATTCTGGCGGCGATAAAGGCCTCGTTGTGGCGGGAGACGATCATACCGGTAAACCGGTCGCTGTACTTTACGTGCCGGTGCACGAACTTATACCAGGAGGTGTACCCCAGGATCTTCGGAGAGAGGAAACGCATCTGGGAGTAGAGGTCCTCGATCCCCTGGCTGACCGGGGTGCCGGAGAGGACCAGCCGGTACCTTGCCCGGGCGCTGATATCGGTGATCCAGTTGGTGCGGCTGGCCCGGTGCCCCTTGATATACTGGGATTCATCCACGATGACAAAGGAGTCGGCCCGCGTCAGGTCATGGGCGGCGAGGATAACCCGATCACTGGCACTCATGGACTCGATGCCCACGATATACCAAAAGGCATCGGGCATCTGCTCCTGGCTGGTCCTGGCATCGAATACGTGGATATCATCCATGGTGCAGTCGGTATGCTTTAAGATCTCCCGCCGGATCGTCTCCTTCAGGGAGACCGGGCAGTACCAGATCACCTGGGAGATCCGGTGCTGCCTGCGGAACACCAGCTCGATGGCGGTGCGGCTCTTCCCCGTGCCCATATCCATGAAGAGGGCACCGATACGAACAGGGGAGAGTTTATCGGAGGCGCGCTCCTGGTGGGCCATCATGGGGGTGATGAGCTTCACTACTTCTGGCCTTTTTTTAATACATAAAGGGCCGCCTCGGGATACTCCCCGAAGAACTCCCGCCACAGGTCGAAATACTCCCGGGTCTCTGCGTTGAGGGGCCATGAGAACGCATCCGCCGCGTATCCCTTGTCGGACATATACAGGTTGAGGGCATATCCGAACTCCCGGCTGAGATTCCTGTCAATAAAATCACCGTCTTCATCTTTCTCGGCCTTTTTGCCCTTGGCCAGGCTCTCTTTAACCCGTGCTCTCATCTCACTCATCGCTTCGGCTCCATCATCTAAAAATTCGGTTAAAATTCCCAGCTCTTCGGCTACCAGATCCGGCCGATCTGCGGGTTTGCCCGGCTCCGGCGCCTCGTGATGCCCCAGCTCGGCGATGCGTGCGGCGAGACGGGCCGCTCGCATCGCCTCGATATAGGATAGGGCCTCGGGGGTGACGGTAAAGCCCTGGACCTCGGCAAACCCCTGGACCTCCTCGAACTGATCTCCGGGGACCGTCACCACGGGCTTACGCCACCGCGAACCGGGGAGACGCCGGGCCTCCCGGTAGTAATCGTCATGACGGCCCCAGGTGAGGGTGAACCGATCCTCTCCGGGGTCGATATCCACCCATCGGGTAATCTCGTCATCATAGGTCCCCGTCTCTGCCCGGGAGAGGGTCTCCTCGTCGTAAACCCGGATAATAAACCCCGCCTCGAGCAGGCGATGCCCGATCTCAGCCATACGGTGAAGGGGTGCCCCCTGGCGGGGGCCGATGGTGCGTGTCCAGCAATTGCCGGTCCACCGGTATCCGTGGTCACGCGCCAGCTCCCGGAACGCGTCCCTCTTCTCGGGGAAGTGGAGTTCGAGGGCGGTGCCCACCATACGGATCTCACAGACGGTGGCCGTGACGGGCTCGTCCGGGCAGAGGGTGGCTTCCGCATCGGTTTCTGGGGGCGGCGCGATGCCGTCCTGAGGTGTTAACCCGGCCAGGGCTTCATCGAAGAGATCCTGGCCAGTCTGAAAACGGTTATCGATCCACCACCGGGCCGCCTCGGTTCCGCAGAGAGCGTCCCAGGCCAGACCGGTCACATGAGCTTTTTCGAGGGATTCGAGCAAGGCCCTCACCGCCTCGAGCTTCTCATGGCGAATGGTCATCGCCCATGTCACCTGTTTCTCGGAGCCCTCAAGGGCCGGGAGGCCTGATTCTGTTGCATCGTTCCGGGCCTCCGCGAGGGCCAAGGCCCTCTTCTGCTCGCGGCACTCGTCGCAGACCCCCTGCCACGATTGAACCCGCCACTCACGGTCCCGCCGCTTGCCGTACATCTGCACCTCGTACGCCTCGCCGCACTCCCTGCATTTTACCGTGGTCCATGTCATAGGTAACTCCGTGGCCCCTTGCGGGGCGGTTAGGGTTGTTGGTATCGTTAAATTAAAGATACCGGATGCGGCATCTTTTGTAAAGGCAAAATATGCCGGATGCGGTATTATTTTATGAAGAGACAAAAAAAGCCCCGTATTAAGGGGCTTTAGTAAGAGTATCGTCAAACTTAATATACGTATTCCCTTACACCTATGAATTACGGTTGATATAATTTAGTTTTTTAACTGCTGTTTCGAGGATGCTATCCCCTTGCATCAATTCGGCTATTTTAGCCCAATCTGTCTCATCACCAACCAACTCCATATAGGTCGGATGATGGTCCAAATCAGAACAACGGTATATTAAAGAAGCTTTTAAATAATTGAGATATTCACCGATTACGCTTTCGAGTATTGAAATTGTGCTGGCTTCATTCACTGCATTGGTAAAGCGTTCTGCGATAGCGATAAGTTTATTCGCTTCGGATAGGAGAGCCCCCCCTTGGGCTTTAATTAGCTCATTCTCTTCGTATTCGCTTACTTCCACGGTAGTCGCATTTGATAACATATCCATATAATCCATATTTGTTTTCGTCCTCTTCATGATGTTTTTCATTTTGCTCTCCTTGGGTTGTTGGTGTCGTTAAATTAAAGATACCGGATGCGGTATCTTTTGTAAAGATAAATATGCCGGACACGGTATTATTTTGTATAGTCATAAAAAAAGCCCCATATAAAGGGGCTTAGAGGGGGTAGATAAGGTGGGCGGGTTTAACGATGAATCAATTCAGCGCCGCAAACGGGGCAGGAGTCGGCCTCTTTCGTGGTGGGGGTGCCACAGGTGGGGCAGATGAACGAATCCCAGCACCGCAGGTTCAGCCACCATAGGAGTCCGGCGAGGAGAAGGGCGGGCCACCAGTAGGCGATGCCTATGACGCAGGCGGCCAGGGCGAGGAGGCGGAGGACGAATCCGGCGGCGTACATGCCGGATGTGCGTTTTTTTATTGTCTTTCCCGGGGTGTAATTCGCGTATCCGGCAAGAAGGGATGGCGGGGGTGGTCGCTTGTGTTCACCGGTGGCGTAGTGGAAGATGTAGATCAGAGCGATGGCACCCCCTACGAAAAGAATCAATTCCATAGTACCTCCTAATTAACATAGTTAACCCACCAGCACTAAACCACCTTATTAAAGGCATGTCATCTTTTTTTATCCGTCACTCATCGGCGGGGCGGATGAAGAGGGTCACATGGTCACCGTCTGTCTTCTCGATGGTGACGATGCGATAGAGGAGGGCATCCGTAATGCGGACGGGGATCAGGGTCTCACCGGGCCAGCTTGTGAAGAGGGTGTGGTGGATCTGGGTCATGAGGTGGTTGGTGACGTAGGGGTCGTGGATCGTCTCGGCGAGGTGGGTGCCGCTCAGGGCGGTGAGGTCGTAGGGGTCTCCGGGGCGGGTTTGAACCACGTCTTGTATATATCCGTCACGGGACACGAGGTAAACATTGTCCACCATCAGGCGCTGTCGATAAGCAGCGCGGGCCAGGTGCAGCTCTACCCGTTCCCCGTCTTTTCCTTTCCCGATCTCTCCCGATGCGAGGCGGTGCCGATCCGGCGCATCTTCATCTCGACATAATCACCGATATCAGCCAGCATCTCCGGGTTCGCCCGCTCCAGGGCCACCAGGTTCTCGTTAATCTTAAGGGCCAGCTCCTTGTCCTCGAACTGCTCGGCCACCTTAAAGTAGAGATGAATCGCCTCGGAAAAATTGACCACATTTTTTTTAGGGGCGGCCACGACGCCACGCAGGAGCCAGGAGGCATCCACCCCCGCCATCAACAGCTCGGCGAGCATCGAGGCGGGCAGACCCATCTCCCCCTGCTCGTAGCATCGGTAGCTCGCCGGACCCACCTGGAGTTTTTTTGCCATGGCATCCTCGGTGAGGTTCCATCCGGCGCGTACCGAGGCGAGGCGCTCGCCGATTTTTATCAGCGATTCATCTCTCTCCAGGGGGGCGAC
>JABXKT010000113.1 GCA_013619155.1 Desulfobacteraceae bacterium | reverse complement strand
ACCATCGATAGCCTTCACTGTATCAAGTGCGGTGTCTGTATTGAGAACTGTAAATTCGGTGCGATTACCAAAATTTGAGGATAGATAATGATGATGGAATCCATAAAACTGACCATAGATGACACACCCGTCGAGGTGCCCGAAGGGACCACCTTGCTTGATGCGGCCAAGGGGCAAGGGATCATGGTTCCCGCCCTCTGCCATATGGATCTCTCCGGCATCGGCTTTCACAGCGGCAACGCATCCTGCAGGCTCTGTGTGGTGGAGGTGGATGGCCGGCGCAACCTCGCCCCGGCGTGTACCACCCTGGCCTCTCCGGGTATGGTGGTCAAGACCCGTACGCCCCGGGTCTTGGGTGCCCGGCGTATTAACTTAGAGCTCCTCCTCTCCGATCACCCGAAGGAGTGCCTCAGCTGTATCAAATCGGGCCACTGCGAGTTGCAGGATTTGGCCGAGACCATGGGGGTCCGTGAAATCTCCTATGAAGGGGCGGTCTCCAGTCACGCGAAGGATACCTCTTCTCCGTCCATCGTGCGGGATCCGTCCAAGTGTGTCATGTGTCGGCGCTGTGAAAATATTTGCCGTGAGGTTCAGGGTGTGGGGGTCTTAACCGCCGTGAACCGAGGGTTTGAGTCGGTGGTGGTGACCGCCTTCGACAGGGATCTGGATCAGACCATGTGCACCTATTGCGGTCAATGTGTGGCCGTATGCCCCACGGGTGCCCTCTCGGAGAAGGATGACACCGAGTCGGTGATTCGTGCCCTGGCCGACCCCAAAAAGAGCGTGGTGGTCCAGGTGGCACCGGCGGTGCGCACCGCCTTAGGAGAGTCCTTTGGTATGGCTCCCGGCACTCTGGTAACGGGAAAGCTGGCGACCTCCCTGCGGCGCCTGGGTTTCGATTACGTCTTCGATACAGATTTTGCGGCGGATCTCACCATTATGGAGGAGGCCTCAGAGCTTTTGGACCGCCTCACCCGTCACTTGCAAGGGGATGCCTCGGTGAAGCTTCCCATCATCACCTCCTGCTGTCCGGCCTGGGTGACCCATCTTGAGAAGCGCTTCCCCGATCTTCTGGACTACCCCTCATCGGCCCGCTCTCCCATGCAGATGTTTGGCTCCATCGCCAAGAGTTATTTTGCAGAAAAAATAGGGGTGGCACGTACCGATATGGTGGTGGTCTCTGTCATGCCCTGTGTGGCCAAGAAGGCGGAGTGTGCCCGTGAAGAGTTCGCCACCGATGGCAATCCCGATGTGGATATTACCCTCACCACCCGGGAGCTGGCCTCCCTCATCAAGCGGTTTAACATCGATTTTAAGAGCCTCCCCGAGGGGGACTTTGATGCACCCTTAGGCGAGTCCACCGGTGCGGCAGTGATCTTTGGCACCACCGGCGGGGTCATCGAGGCGGCGGCTCGCACGGCCTACGAGTTTCATACCGGTACGAGTCTTACACAGGTCGATTTTCATGGCCTGCGCGGTTTCGAAGGCATTCGTTCGGCCACCATTGATTTTGCCGGCATCAATGTCAAGATCGGCATCGCCCATGGCCTCGCCAACGCCCGTGTGTTGATGGAGGAGATTCGTAAAGGGAGCAGCGAGTTCCACGCCATCGAGGTGATGGCATGCCCCGGCGGGTGTATCGGTGGGGGCGGTCAGCCCTTTCACCAGGGCGATGAGGCGATTATTCGGGCGCGTCAGAAGGCGATCTACAGTGAAGATAAGGGCAAAACGCTTCGAAAGTCCCATGAGAACCCCCATATCAAGAGACTCTACGAGGAGTTCTTGGGGGCGCCTTTAGGAGAGAAGGCCCATGGCCTGCTCCACACCCACTATGTCGACCGCAGTGGCAAGAAAACCAAATAGGATCCGTCGGTGCAAGGCCGGCATGGGATCGCCGGTCCTTTTCGACTTTTATGATAGAGGAATGAATCGCTATGACCTTCGTACAAGCCAAACTGTCGCCCACCGCGGTAAGGGAGCTGAAGTCCATCTGCCAGAGCTTCGGGAACGACAAGGGCGAGCTCATCAATATTCTTCATAAGTCCCAGGAGTTCTGTGGCTATCTGCCCCCGGATGTCCAGGAGGTGATTGCCGAAGAACTCGATATCCCCGTCTCCACCATTTACGGGGTGGTGACCTTCTACTCTCTTTTCGTCATGGAGCCCCGGGGTAAGTATCATATCTCCATCTGCACAGGCACCGCCTGCTTTGTAAAAGGGGCCATGGATGTCATGGATGAGTTCAAGCTCCTTCTGGGGATCGATATGGGGGAGACCACCCCCGATGGGAACTACTCCATCGACAGCCTGCGATGTATCGGTGCCTGCGGTCTCGCCCCCGTGGTGATGGTGGGGGATAAGATTTACGGCCGGGTGACCCCCGATGATGTCATCGGCATCTTGGACAACTACAAATAGATGTGAAGGTCCCAAAACGGTCCAGATATGGGGGATGAAGAGGCCTGCTGCGAACGCTTAGCCTCCGGCGGCCCTGCTGGGAACCAATCTTTTGAAAAGGTTGATAAACAACTATTCTCAAGCCACTTTGGGTTTAAGCGCATACGCTACCCGTTTTCAAGGTGGCACACCTTGCCGCCGGAGGCCGTGCCGTGAAAGCTTACCTCCGGTGGCCCTGCCGGGGGCCAACCTTTTGGAAAGGTTACCAAATAGGATTTAATAGTGACAATGCCGGGCCTTTGGCCCGTCATTGTCACTAACTTGGGGTCCAGGGGATCTGTTCCCTGGCCGCCGGAGGCCCTTTTTTAGTTGAATAGTTATAAACACAGCAAGTGTTGGATGAGACCATGATCCAGAATAATGTCATACACCATGCGCTTCGGGTGGATGAGACCAAGTGCCGAGGGTGCTGCAACTGCATGTCGGTGTGCCCCACCGATGCCATAAGGATCCGCAAGGGAAAGACGCTGATTTTTCAAAATCGGTGCATCGACTGTGGAAAGTGCTACAGGGCCTGCCCGGAGTCGGCCATCCGTGTGGAGCAAGATGATTTTAACGAAATCTTTAAGTATAAGCGTCGTGTGGCCCTTCTCCCCTCGATTCTTAAGGGGCAGTTCCCCGAGACCATTGCCAAGCAGCGGATCTATGCGGTGCTTCTGGAGATGGGATTTACCGATGTCTTCGAGGTGGGGATGATGTGGCCCGTGTTTCATCTGGCCATGGCCCGGTATATTAAGAACAACCAGCAGAAGAAGCCCTTTATCTCCTCTTTTTGTCCGGCGGTCCTTCGGCTCATCCAGATCCGGTTTCCCTCACTTCTTGATCATGTCATTCCCATGAAGGCGCCCGTGGATATCGCCGCTCTCTTTTATCGCCGTCAGCTCCTGGCCCAAGGGGTGCCCGATGAGGAGATCGGCATGTTCTATGTTACCCCTTGTGCCGCCAAGATATCGGCCGTCAAGACCCCGAACCCTTACGAGCGCGAGAGCTTAAACGGGGTGATCAACATGGATTATATTTACAATCGGGTTTGGAAAAAAATTCGGGGGGAAGAGAGAGATGCCCGACCAGAGCCTCTGGCCGAGTCCTTGTGTGAGAGGGGGGTGCTCTGGTTTCTAACCGCCGGGGAGTCTGAGTATGCCAGGGGCCGAAGCCTTGCCATTGATGGAATCTCCAATGTCTTTGAATTTTTAGAGAATATGGAGAATGAAGAGATATCTGATATCGACTTTTTAGAACTGAGATCCTGTGATCAGAGTTGTGCGGGGGGGGTGCTCACCAGCTGCAATCGATTTTTAACGGTGGAACGTTTAAGAAACCGTGCGGAGCGATCGAGACGCGCGACCCCCTTGAAAGATCCGGATCGGTGGGACGATATCGATGATGATACAGAGTATCTGATGGATCATATTATGCTTGGCACGATCCATCCCAAGCCGGCCATGAAGCTCGACGAGGACATGGCCCGTGCCATGGTGAAGATGGAGAGACTCCAAAAAATTCTGGCCTTTCTGCCGGGGGTGGATTGCGGGCTCTGTGGATCCCCCAACTGCCAGGCCCTGGCCGAA
Source organism: Desulfobacteraceae bacterium (assembly GCA_013619155.1). GTDB lineage: Bacteria > Desulfobacterota > Desulfobacteria > Desulfobacterales > Desulfolunaceae > Desulfoluna. The sequence continues at coordinate 19,807 of JABXKT010000113.1, read as the reverse complement.
GATATTGTTAATGGTGATTCTCGCATTCAGCAGTGCATCTTCGTCCAGAAGAAAATGGTCGCGGGGGGCCAGATGGCGGCCCCCGATGCCGAAAAAATACTGGATGGGGTGTGGGGAAAAAATATACTCGGTGGCAATGCCATCGATGGAGGAGAATAAATGAAGGTAAGTGACGTTGTAGAGAAAATGGGCCTCACCGTATTTGGAGGAAAATCGGGTCTGGATCGGGAGATTAAGGGGGGGTATGTCTCGGATCTGCTCTCGGATGTGATGGGATGCAGTGACGAGGGGGACCTCTGGATTACCCTCCAGTCTCACCGGAATGTGGTGGGGATCGCCTCCCTGAAAGATCTGGCCGGGGTGATCATTGCCAAGGGGACCATTCCCAGTGTAGAGACCATCGAGGATAGCAACCGAGAAGGCATTCCCCTTCTGGGAAGCACGTATGAGACCTTTGATGTGACCGGGTTGCTGCATCGGACCCTTGGATAGGTATGCACTCCTTTCGGGCCGATCTTCATATGCATACAGTGCTCTCTCCCTGTGGGGATCTCTCCATGTCCCCCAGAGGCATTGTGGCAGAGTGTCTGGCAAAGGGGGTGGCCATCATCGGAGTTACCGACCATAATACCACGCGCCAGTGCCGTATCGTCACCGAAGTGGCCCGGGAAAAGGGGCTCTTTGTCTTACCCGGGGTGGAGATGACCACGCGGGAAGAGGTGCACCTTCTGGCCTATTTCCCCTCCCTTGATGTGGCCGATGATTTTCAACGCTGGCTGGATACCCACCTTCAGGTTGTGGAAAATAAGCCCGAATTTTTTGGCTATCAGGTGGTGGTGGATCGTCATGAACAGGTGGTCTACCAGGAGGATCGCCTTCTCATCGCGGCACTCGATGCCGATATTTATACATCGGCCCAGGCGGTGAGAGATCATGGGGGGCTCTTGATTCCGGCCCATGTGGGGAAGGGGAAGAATAGCCTCTTTAGTCAACTGGGGATCATGCCCGAGGGGCTTGAGGTAGATGCTCTGGAGGTCTCCATGGCCGATGGCCAGGCCAGGGTGGCGAGACGCTACCCGGCGGTGACGGGTTGTACCTTTGTCACGGGATCCGATGCCCATTATGTGGAGGATATCGCCTCGGTGACCACACTCTTTAGCATGGAGAGACCCGATTTTTATGAGATTCAGATGGCGCTGGCCGGGGAAAATGGGCGGGGGGTGATCCCTTGAAGGAGCTCTCCCTTCATCTCTTGGATATCCTGGGCAACTCGGTGCGGTCCGGGGCCCGGGAGGTAAGGCTATCCATTTCTGAGACGCGGCGTGAGAATCGTTATCAGATGGTGATTCAGGACAATGGGAAGGGGATGGCCCCGGAACTCTTGGAAGAGGTCTTCAACCCGTGGGTCACCTCACGTCGGGAGCGCCGGGTGGGGTTGGGACTCTCTCTTTTTAAGCAGAGCGCCGAGCTCTGCGGTGGACAGCTTCGCCTATCCTCGACTCCCGGAGTCGGGACCCTCGTGCGGGCGACTTTTGAATATATTCACCTGGATCGTCCTGTGGCCGGAGATATAGCGGGTACCCTCGTGATGACCATGGCATCGGCCCCGCAGATTTCTTTTTTCTACACCCATGTAACCGATGAGGGGCGTTACGCCGTCAGCTCAGAAGAGGTGGCGGAGGCCTTGGAAGGTGTCTCTCTGAACAATCCGGCCGTTATGCGGGCCGTGGAGGAGATGATTCGGGAAAATTTACGGGAAATCAAGGCGGAGATGGGACGTCCCCTTATGGTGATGCCGATTGACCACCGGAGTTTTTAAGTAAAGGAAGAGAAAAGGGCCCTACCGTCGCCCCTGTGGCAGGTGGTGTGGGAAAATTTTTTAGACACCCAAACGATGTATATGACATAAAATTTATGAAAATTACTGAGATTACAACTCTTTTGGGCGGCCATATCGTCTGTGGTAAGGCACGGGCGTATATCTCTGTCCAGTATGGTTTTGCAGCGGATCTTCTGAGCGACATCCTTACCCTCGAAACAGAGGGTATTCTTGTGATCACCGGCTTGTGTACCTTACAGACAATTCGTACCGCGGAAATGGCCGAGATCGATTGCGTCGTCATCGCCCGGGGAAAGAAGGTGAGTCCTGCCATGAAGGACCTGGCCGATCGTACGGGAGTGATTCTTATTGAGGCCGACTGTTCTGTATTTAAGGCGAGTGGGATTCTCTATGCATCGGGTCTTCAGCCCATCTATTGAGACTGAAAATGGCCATGGGGACGGCTTTTATCGGCCAGGGCCTCCATGAGGAATAAAAGGGTGTTATGAAATTTGAATTTGATATTGTCGATGGGGATTTTGCAAAAGCCGGAACGGCCTCCAGTCAGGTAAAACATCTGCTCAAGCAGCTGAACGTCGATACAAAGATTATCAAAAAAACCACGGTGGCCATCTACGAAGCAGAGGTCAATGTCGTGGCCCATGCCATCGGGGGGGGGAAGCTTCTGGCAGACATCAATTTAGAGCGGATCGTGGTGGAGGTTGTGGATGAAGGCCCTGGCATCGAAGATATTGCCCGGGCCATGGAGGTGGGATTTTCTACGGCCTCGCCCCAGGTGATCTCCATGGGATTTGGGGCCGGTATGGGCCTGCCGAATATGCGTAAAAATTCAGATGAACTGGAAGTTATCAGTGATGTGTCCGGGGGGACCCGGGTGGTGATCACCAATTATCTGGTGGCCTAGAGGGCATAGCTTCCGCTGATGCCCTGGCCCAACCCTTTTATCACCCGTATCAAGAGGGGTTCACCACCCAGGGCGTGTCGGACATTCCCCTTTTAAGGCGTATTCAGTGTTGAGGGGCCTCGGATGAGAGCCGGTGGGCGAAGCGTTCTCATCGGCGTTTTTTATGGTGAAATCGTGTGGAAGTGGGGGCCTTTTTTTATGATGATGTGAGGTCTTGGCGGTTTTTGTCCAGACAGGGAGGGCCCTTGGCGAAAAAGGGTGCTTCTGGGTATGCCGTAAGGTTTTTTGCCTGCATCATCGTTGAATGTATGGCCCCTTAAAAAAAGGGCAACCGAGTGGCCTTTTAGTAGGTATCAATGAGGGACGATATATGAATGAACTGAGTGTTTTATTTAAAAATAATCGAGAGTGGTCTGATCAGATGACCCGCATGAACGGTAATTTTTTTACCAAATTGGCCAACCAGCAGAGACCAAAGTATCTATGGATCGGATGTTCCGATAGCCGGGTGCCGGCCAATGAGCTTGTGGGGCTCTTACCGGGCGAGGTGTTTGTTCATAGAAATGTAGCGAATATGGTGATTCATACCGATTTTAACTGTCTCTCCGTGATCCAGTATGCGGTGGAGGTGTTGAAAATAAAAGATATCATCGTGTGCGGTCATTATGGCTGTGGGGGGGTCCATGAGGCCATCGAGAACTCATCCCAGGGGCTCATCAACAACTGGTTGCGCCATCTGCGCGATATCAAATTTACCCACGACGCATTTTTTGACACCATCTCTGATCCAGAGGTGAGAAATGATCGCCTCTGTGAGCTTAATATTATCAAGCAGGTGAAGAATATCTGCCGTACCACCACCGTTGAGATGGCCTGGAAAGAGGGGGTACCCCTCACCGTTCATGGCTGGATCTACAATATCCACAATGGACTCCTCCAGGATCTCGATGTGTCGGTCAATAGCCTGGATAGTATCAAATCGGTGACCGACCGAGCGGTTGGCCAGGTGTATCAGCGCAAGGACAAGATCGAGGTGTGCTCTGCGGCATGATGCCCGCCGTATAGCCTCCGGCGGTCCTGCCGGGGCCAACCTTTTACAAAAGGTTGCCAAATAGGATTTAATAGTGACCATGACGGGCTAAAGGCCCGTCATGGTCACTCACTTGGGGTCCAGGGGATTTATCTCCTGGCCGCCGGAAGCTCTGCTTTTTATGCCCACTTTAACCATGGACGGCCTGTTTTTTGAGCCCCCCTTCCATACGACCCCTCTGCGATATGGGTGGGGGCGTCTCCTCTTCTTTATGCGCCTCCCTTCCTGAATGAGGTGATCCATTCGCCGTTATACTCCCTCCTTCTCATCTGAGAGAATTGTTAAAAAATTATTGATATTCTGGTATATTATTCCCCAAGATAAGTGTCTGAAGTCTCTGTCTAAGTATAACCCCTTAAAAATTTGTGAACCTTAGATAGATCGAGGCCCGATTTTTGGCCCTGGGAGCGTTGGGAAATGGATATGTCATCGGTGAGAGCCCGGAGAGGATTTACCCTCATTGAATTGATGGTCACCGTCTCTATGGTGGCCATCGTGGCTGCCATCGCCGTGCCATCCTACCGGGAATTTATCATCAATCGCAGAACGGCGGGTGCTGCCCGAGATATATACAATGCCCTCCAATATACCCGGATGTCAGCCATTAAGGAGGGCCGGACGCTCTCCGCTGTTTATGTATTCAATCCGGAAGGGGGCCCCGGATTTTATGCACTGCGGGTCGGATGGTGTTCCGGTACGGCGCCTCAACTCATCGATGATGGGGAGCTGATGGTGGCGGTGAGCCTTCCCAAGGGAGTGTACGGCAGGGTGAACCGCTCCGCCATGCACTATAACTCTCGGGGTATCTTGCTCGGAGGGGGCAATGGTACGGTGACCTTGTGGAATAAATTAACGGGACGTGAATACAAGGTGATTGCTAATAATCTTGGGACGCTGAGCCAGTCTTCAGGGGTTTATTCATCGAATTGACGGTGAGGGGCGGTGATGGGTAGAGAGAACACGGTCGCTGGAGGCGCACCATGGCTCCTTTATGAGCGAGGGTTTACGATTCTTGAAATCCTCATTGCCCTGATGGTGGCGTCGGTGTTTATAACGGCCATCTCTTCCCTCGTTATCGATCAGGCCCAACGCCATGAAGATCACCAGATGACGGTGGTCATGCAGCAGAATGGACGGGCCATTTTGGCGGTCATCTCCAACGAATTGATGATTGCCGGTTATTCGCCGGATCCTTCCATGAAAAAAGGGGTGGTGACGGCGGCCATCGATGAGGTGGTCTTCGACTATATGAATAGAGAGGGCGTTGGCGAGACGGTGGGGTACTCGTATATCCGTGCAGGAAAGAGGGTGGGACGCCGTTTTAATGGGGGGCTCCGACAGAGTCTTGTAAGGGGTGTGGCCGCATTTAAGATTCTCTATGCCTATGATAAGGACGATTGTCCGGCCCCTGGGTATGGAAAACTAGAGCCGGAAACGGGGGCGACGTACTGGGCCTATGATAGCGACTCGGACTCTATGCTGGATGCCTATTATACCCTGGATAACTCTGAACAGCCGACGGCAGATGGCGTGCAGTCATTGACGACTCCTTCGTCCATCGCTCGTATTCGTGCGGTAAAAATATGGATCCTCATGCGAAGTGATGGGCAGAAAAATAGGGGCAGCTCTCCATTATCACCCGGCTCTCTTCCCGGAGTGGATTTGGCACGGCTGGATACCGATCACTACTCCTATCGCCTCTATACCACCACCGTGAAACTTCGAAATATGTACTATTGATGATCATGCACCACGGTTGGCCCTGCCGGAGGCCGCTTTTTACCGTATTGCCTTCTATGGTTAAAGCAAGCGTTCTATGGTCAAAGTGATCAGAAAAAGGGCCTCCGGCGGTCAGGAGATAAATCCCCTGGACCCCAAATTTGTAACGGAGACGGACCAAAGGTCCGTCCCCGTTACAGTAAAAGTTTGTTTGGCAACCTTTTCAAAAGGTTGGCTCCCGGCAGGGCCGCCGGAGGCTATACTTTCACCGCACGGCCTCCGGCGGCGAGGTGAGCCACCTCGAAAGCGAGTGACCGATGTGATTCATATATCTGTTTTTTGCCAGAGCCCTAATCCATTAGGGCGGGTACGATCCGCTGTATGTCGAATTTTTGTAAATAGTGACTGCAATATATTGTGGTGAAAACGGCTAAAATAGGCGTTTTTCCGATTAAATTGACACGCCCGGCTAGGGACTAAATCCCCTGGACCCCAGGTTTGTGACTGTGACGGTCAAAATCCCGTTACAGTCACTATAAAAAACCTGTTTGGCAAGCCCAGCCATAAAAATTGGCAAAAGGTTGGCTCCCGGCAGGGCTGCCAGAGGCCTGTCTTTTAGTCCTTTTGACCATAGAGGGCTTTGACGTTATGAGTTCCCTTCATAAACGGATCAGGAGAGGCTTGAGATGAGTGATGCCAGGGGGTTTACCCTCTTAGAATGCCTTTTTGCCATGGCGATTTTTGGGGTGGCCATGCTGGGGGTGATTGGCCTGCAGATTCATGCCATCCGAACCGATGGGGAGACGTGGCGACAGGATAAGGCCTCGCAACTCCTCAGTGCCTGGGCCGAACGGGTGGCATTTTCAGGTTATGACAGCCCGGATCTCTACTCGGGACGTGATACCGAGATCGACTATTTTATCCAGAGCGTGAAAGAGAATACCGTGACCGATCCTTTGGTGCAGTGGATGGGTGGCGTGGTGTCACTCTACCTCGGCTTTGAGGTCTCCTCGGGGAGCCCGAAGATTCGCCGTGTCTGCCTTGTGGCGGCTTGGGATTCGGTGAAGACAGGGGAGAGAAAGACCCGCCATCGCCTGGTGGTGAAACCTCAAAATATATGGCAATAATGAGGGGGTGTGATGCCCTGTGACCGTTCTGATGAAGCGGGCTCCGTGATCCTTTTGACCCTTATGTTTATTTTGATCATCACGGGGATGGGGCTGATCGCGACCCAGACCTCGATATTTGAGATTAAGATTTCGGAAAATGCGTGTCGGTATTGTGAAGAGTGTGCCGGAGCCGAGGCCGCCTTAAATGATGCCATCATTAAATTTAGGCAACAGGCGACAGTAAATACCTACGATATATGCCGTCTCCTTAACGATACCCGGTACAATGATTATAGAAATGCTGTTTATGTTAATGATTCACCCCAGATTTATCCAGGGATGACAGGCAGCCTCGCAAAAATTGAAATCCGCCGGATTGTTAAACGAGAAACGCATCTTGATTGTTCCGATGATGGTGTTGATAGTGGATGTGATATTTGCGATTTATCGGACCAGGCCAATGATGTTCCCTCCTTAAATCATCGCTATTATGCAGGATCTATAGATAAGCGCCGATTTGCTATTACTGCAACAGCATATAAACGAAATTCCCAAAGACTCTCCACTACCTGGGTCCAGAAGGGTATTTCACTTCCCGCAGAGCCGGATACGGATATTTTTTGATGAAAGCGTCTATGACCTAAGAGTTGCAAGCGTCCTTTGGACGGATATGCAAGGCGCCGGACATGCAGCTGTAGTATTTTACCGCAATTGTCTGGTAACGCGGCAGATCTGGCCAAAGGTCGTTCCCGAAGGGTGAGCCCATTTCTGCATTTTCGCCTGCCGTAACTTTGATGACCAGTAGAACACATCATAAATATTTCTGATTACCACTTATTCTCAGCCATCACGACAATGATGTCCTTATACATTCAGGCCCGTCATGGTCACTAAATTGGAGTCCAGGGGCCCAGTCCCTGGCCGCCGGAGGCCTATATTTTCTTTTCAGATGAACCCGCTTACCGCACATGTGGCTGTAAAAGGATGGTAATCAGGTAAATATTTGTAATGGTAGCATTTTGACCATGACACAAAGCGGTGAATGCAACTTTTAGGTATGAAGCTTTCATGACGCGTAAATGGGGGGCCATGATGAAGGGATGGATGGGATTCGGTTTTTTGATCACCGTGTGTATGACTTTTTTTTCGCCGATATACGCAGGGGCCTCGAATTTTATGGGAGATATGGAGATCTTTAAAGAGTGTACGGTGTCTGCTCCTGCCAACATACTGTTTTTGATTGATACCTCGGCAAGTATGATGAGCCCGGATGTTATATATTATCAGGGTGCGGAACGATTTTCTCACGATGGGGATTACTCCCCTTTTGGCGATAAAAATCCGGATACGATTTATTGCGATGACGATGGGGTCTGGCGTCTTTTGTATGATAAAAAATTTACGAAAGAGACCATCAAGTGCCCTCTGCATCGAGAGCATTTGCGACTGAATGGATATTCAGTCGGGCCTCTGCAGCCCAACTCATCGACATGTGCCGCAGAAGGGCTGGCGATATACCGTCTGGCCACGGGGCGCTATCTGAACTATTTAAATTATCTTGCGGCGTATATGGCCGATATTGTCTATGCGGACAGCGGCTATGATGCGGGGATTGATTATGGTAGCCAGGGGTATGATGGCTCTCTACTGGGATCTCCGAAGGGACGGCATCGCCTGTACTCTAATGACGGTATCTCTGTCTCACCCTTGTGCTCAACAGGGCCTGTCTTTGTGGCGGATATTGTGTGTGGCCGCGGTGAGGTGTGTGAGGGGCTGGTGGCAAATCGAGAGGTATTGGAGACGAGGGGTGCGGTCAAAGATCTCGTCATCGATCCCTGTCTCTTGAAGGGAGAGGCGCGCTCTCTCTACGTGTATACCGGAAATTTCTTAAACTATATGGCGTTGAAATTTGGCCGGCGGTATGTGGCCATACGGGCTATAAAAAAGGCGATTTCACGGCACCCGGATCTTCGTTATGGGATCATGCAATTTGATCTCGATTTTTCCGAGGTGGATTCTGAGATCCGGTGGGAAAATGATGGGGGCGACCTCTCCCTACCCTGTGCCCCTGGAGATGCCGAATATACGTGGGATGGTTCGATAAAGAGCCACACCGAGATGCTGGATATCCTATTAACGGGGGGCTGGAATAGCGACGCCGATGCCCAGTATCTTCAGCCGCTCTATTTCGGGCAATGTATCGGTACCGCCTGCGAGGCGAAGGAGACGCCTCTGGCCGAATCTTTGGTGGAGGCCGGTCTCTATTTTGCCGGGGCTTCGAGTCTCTTTAACAGGGCTCTGGGTCAAGGGGGGCAGGGCCATGGATGGGGAAATGGACTGGGAAATGGGAAGAAACATCGCCTGCAATACACATCGCCTATTGTGTGTAACGATCAGCGGAGTTTTATCATCATCGTAACGGATGGAAAGCCCCACTCCGATTTTACCTATCTCATTGATGGGCACCATAAAATTTTACATAGCTACTCTTTCCCCCTGCCATCGGTCGAAAAGATCATTGGTGACTATGATGCGGATGGTGAAGATCTGTATAAGGAGACATGGGCCGATGATGTGGCAAAATTTTTATTCGACAACGATTTTTCCTCCCTCCTTGGCCATGAACATGTTGAGGTTTACCCCATCGGCCTTGCGATGGGTGTGACGGAAGGGGCGCTGGATGCGTCTCTTCTTCAAGATATTGCCGATAATGGTCAGGGGTTTTCACCCCAGTCAGGCTTGGGCCTCTATTTTACGGCCAGAACCGAGGACGATATCGAAGATGCCCTGCATCGGATTCTCTCCATGGCCGACGATTTTACCTTTGCCTTCTCGAGGGCCTCTGCCCCCATCTGTGTGGCCGATGGAACCTACTCAGGGGGAGATGTCTTTGTCTCCGATTTTAAAATGAGGGTGGGGCATCGCGGTGAAGGCAATATTACCCGATATGCGAGGTGCGGTGATACCCTTCAAGGGATCCGGGGCGGGGTGCTGACGGATCTTTTCGATGCCGGTACAGGGGCCCGGGTAGAGGGGGTGGTGGATCTATGGGCCCCTTTGGATTTCACCCATGCAGGCACTGACAGCGCCTGTATGGGGGCGGCATCTGTTTTGAAAAGAGCCTTAGATGGTGTCCAGGTCGATGCCCAGAGTCTGGACAATACCCTGGCCCATGTGGCGGCGGTACGAAAGTTGAAGACGGCCCACGGCTCTTATGGGAACTGGGCCACCGTGGGTCTCACCGATGATGCGGTGGTGGGGGCATCTCCATCCCTTGAGATTCAAAAGAGAGAGGGGGGTGCCTACTCCGGTGACGCTTTGAAACAATTTTTGATCCATCATCTCTACGGTGTGGGTCTGGCGTGGCCCCTGGGGGAGAGTGTCCATGCCTCGATGATGGTGGTGCACTATCCAAAGGGGTCGGAGAGGGACTCGGGGAGTGATCCGTATATTTTTTCAGGGCATAACGATGGGATGCTTCACTGTTTTGATGCCTCCGATGGCCATGAGGTGTGGGGCTTTATCCCCCCGGATATCTTTGTCCACAGGCTCGACAACCTGAGGAGCCCTGGGGCGGGTGACTGGTTCGTGGATGGGGGGATGGCTTTTTTTTATTCGTCGGTATCTCCGGGCTCGACGGGGCAAGGGGGCTCTTCGGCCGATTATACGGTTCGGACGCCTAAGTACCTGGTGTTTGGCGAGAGGCGGGGCGGTTATCGTTATCATGTGCTGGATATCTCCACCAAAGAGAGTCCCGTGTATGAGGGGTATATAGGGGGAGGCGATGAGTGGGGAGAGTCCTGGGGGATGCCGACACTCTGTCAGGTGAAAACTTCTGCCAGCGGAGACCCGATAAAAGGGGTGCTGGTGGGGGGCGGTTACGATACCAATCAGGATCAGATCTATCCGGATGAGGATACGACGGGGCGGTTTGTTGCGATCTACGATTTTTTTGGGAGAGAACTGAAACGCCTTCCCCAGTCTATATCCATGGACGCCTGTGTTGTAGGGGCCACTATTATCGATCATGATCGTGATGGGGCCCGTCTCTTCAGCCGGATTTATGCCGGTGACTTAAAGGGGAATGTCTTCCATTTCGCCGATGACCGGACAGGAGGAGTTGATGCGGCACCCGTGGATGGGCAGTGGTATGAGCACCGCCTCTTTGAATCCCAGCATTTTACCCGGGAGCTCAGTGATGATACCGGAGGGGCGGAGGTGAGGACGATCTATCAGAAAATTTTTTATCCGCCTATCCTGGGGTACTCCTGTCGGAAGCGCATGATTTTTTTCGGTACCGGTGATGGCGAGCACCCCTTGCGTACCGATATGACGGATAGTATCTATGGCGTCTATGACCACTGGTCGGGGGGGCCGTATACTACCTTGGATCTCACACGGTTTGACCTGAGCCCGGAACCGGAGGGTCGTATCGATCGGGGGATGACCCACGAGACCTACGCCATAACGGGGTGCAAAGAGTCCTGTGGGGACGATAAGGCGTGCAAAGAGCGGTGCACAGAGCAAAATAAGGGGTGGTATTTTGATTTTCCAGCCGCCCATAAGGGAGAGAAGCTCATCTCGGCCCCCCTTATCATGGGGGGGAATATGGTGTTTGGCACCTACACGCCCCCTACCCCCTTTGTTCCCCTTCTCTCCCCGTGTGACACCGGTCCATGCATCACGGGTGAGGGCCGGGTGTATGTGGTGAATACCTGCAGCGAGTCCTTTGCGGTAAAATCATACAAATTACCCGGTAACCCCATGCCCCAGACCTCTCTTCTCTTTGATAAGGAGAGCGGTAAGGTGCTTATCAGTACGGGGTGTGGCGCGATAATTGATCCGGATATTCCCGTGATTGCCACCGATTACTGGAAGCATAGTGGGTCAGATCTATAGTCCCGTTTTTTCTGATCCGGGGCGCTGGAGGCCCGTTAATAGACTCCGGCGGCCCTGCCGGGAGCCAACCTTTTGCCTTATTTTATCAAGGACGGGGTTGCCAAACAGGTTTTAATAGTGACCATGACGGGCCTTTGGCCCGTCATGGCCACTAACCTGGGGTCCAGGGGATTTATCCCCTGGCCGCCGGAGGCTCAGCTTTTCCGGCTCACTTTAACCATAGAAGGCGTCGTTTCTTGACGGGCCCTTTCCACCAGACACTTTAAGGGGGAAAGGATCGGATCGTTGATCCTTTTCAGACGGTTTTCGAGGGTGGTCAAGGCCTGGGGGATGTGCGCTTTAAATCCGGATTTGCCTTTTAGGGTGAGTCCACCAAAGGCGCCCAGTATCTGTAGATTCCTGGCGATGGCACAGAAGGTATAGCCGGTGGCAAAGTCGGGGTCATGCTCTCGATGTAAGAGCCCTGTGGCGTACGCGAGGAGGCGCTCCTGTCTGGGGTGGGGTAGGGCAGTGTATGGATCGATGAGAAGGGAGGCGAGATCGTATTGGAGAGGGCCGCGGCGAGCGCCCTGAAAATCGATGATGACCGGTGTATAGTTTTTGGTAGAGGCCTCCCCGGGTGCTTCGACCATCATGATGTTGCGAGACTGGAAATCGCGGTGCATCAGGCCGGTGACGCTTCCAGTTAGGGCCTTATCGGCGATATGGCGAAAGGCCGCCTCATATCTTTCCATCCCTTCGTTTAAGCCCAGATATCCGTTGATAAACCGCTCCATGAAGGCGTGGCACTCCAGGGTGATGATCAACTGTTTGTCATAGGCTGGCGTCTGCCAACACCAGGCGGTGTCGAACCCTCGGATCCCTTTTTGGGAGAAACGGATGAGGACCTCGATGATTTTTTCATAGAGATGCTCCCGCTCATCGCCAGCTAAGGTCTGGGCCAGATCCATGAGATGGGTATCTCCCGCATCCTGGACGAGGACCACCCCCGATACAGAATCTCCGGCAAGAATAGGGGAGCAGGGGATTCCCTGGGCCTTAAGATGGGTGCCGATGCGGATCATGGCACGGGCCTCACCGCTGTTTTTTTTGCCCCGGTCAAAGTCGCTGTGTATGCCGTTCTCACAGCAGATGATGGAGCCGTCGGGGCTGGATAGGCGGGACCAGAGTCGGTCGGAACCGTCCCCTTTGAGGCCCTGGGTTTTGACGGTATCCGGGTATCTCCCGAAGGCCTTGAAGAAGGCCTTCGGGACCATAAGGGCCTTGGATGCATCTAAGTATCTCTGGGGGGTGCCGCAGTCAAACCAGAGGCCAGGGGTAACGGTAAAACCCTGGATTCTCTTACCATCACGGATGAGGGCTCGGTAGAGATCCACGAGACCGAAGGGGATTCCTCTGGGGATAGCGGCCACGGCTTCGGGGGAGAGGATCTGCATGCCGGTAAAGGTTCGCCGGATCATCCCCTCGGGGGTGGCGTCCCGGAATCGGTGAATCTGTCCCGTATCATCGACGGAGACCTTGTTAAACTCTGGATGGTGAATAAGGGCTAAGGTGGCCGTTGCCCTTTTTTTTAAATGGGCATCAAGAAGGGCTCTGGGGTCGATGTCGGTGAGGGTATCGCCATTGACCACGAGAAGGGGGGCATCCCTTAGGTGGGCTGCGACATTGGCCACGGCTCCGGCACTGTCTAAGAGTACCGCCTCCTCCTGAATGTGGATCGGTACCGGCCACGATCGATCGTGGATGAACCGGTGGATTTCAGAGGCGAGGTGACAGGTGTTGATGATGATAGAGTCGCATCCAGCGTCTACCAGGGTGTGGATATGCCGCTCTAAGAGGGTGGTTCCGTCGATGGTGAAGAGGGGCTTGGGGCGAAGGGTGGTATAGGGTTTTAAGCGGGTCCCAAGCCCGGCTGCAAGTATCATTGCCTGCATGTGGCCGCCTTTATTGTGGTTGGGGGATGGTCATTACGATAATGATGCGTTTGTGCATATTTTTTGGAAACCATTTTGGTATGTTGTAAAAAAGCCGTCTATGGTTAAGGTGGGTTTAAAAACTAAGCCTCCGGCGGCCGGGGCTGTAAAAATAAAACATACAAAAAACGATGCCTCCGGCGGCGAGGTGAGCCACCTCGAAAGCGGGTGATCGTTGCGCTTTGCCCCTCGTTACTCGAGGTAAGTCACAGAGGTATTCTTATGAAATTCAGATGTTTATTTTTTGACAGAGCCTTGGCTTATTAGAGCGAGTAGATACCGCTATACGTCTAATTTTTGTAAATAGTGATTGTAATATGTTGGGGTGCAAACAGCTAAAATAGACGTTTTTCCGATTAAATCCACACGCCCGGCCAGGGAATTTTTGCCTAAGCGGCTTTGCCGCCCCTGGACCCCACGTTAGTGCCCATGACGGGCCAAAGGCCCATCATGGGCACTATTAAATCCTATTTGGCAAGCCCGACCTTTTAAATCAGGCAAACGGTTGGCCCCGGCAGCCCTGCCGGAGTCACGGCCGGATAGTTATATCAGGTGTTGATATGTGGGGCCGTGGCCCTTTTCTTACTTCTCTATGATCTCCAGGTAGTTCTGGATGGACTCTTTGTAGAGGGCAAGGGTCGCCTCTCCCTTCTCTTCATCCAGTATCCCTTTTTTCTTGAAGAGGTGGATGGCATTTTTGAAGGTCACGTCACTTAAGGCCTCGGGGAGTTCAATCTCATTGAGTTTGAACATCTTCTTGCCGAAGTTCTGGCACTTCTTCACCATTCCTTTGGTATCTAAGGTCCGTGCTTTTTTTGATTCGAAGGCGGTGAGGACCACAAGATAAGATTCTAAGTATGTTTTGAGGAATCGGGAGAAGAGTGTCAGTTTTCTTAAGCCATCCGGGGTGATCTCATAGGTATCGGGGCTTGATGTATGGGGTATAATGGTTTTTGTATTGATGAAGGCCTTGAGGTTTTTCCGCACCATATACTCTGTGGTGACACTTCGATTGAAGGCGAATTCAGGATCGAAGAGATCGGTGATAAAATTGTAGCTTTTCAGTAGCTCGCTGGCCTGGAACTGAAAGGTATTGGCCTCTTTGATGGCAAGGGCCGTCATGGCGGCAGATATAAAGTGGATGATGCAGTTATTCTTATAGTAATCTAAGACGGGGCGCTGGTCATCGGCGAGGTTGAAGACCGTTGTTGGGTCTAAGTTCCCCTTGATATCCGATGGGCACTCCAGAAATTTTCGTTTGACGTAGCTTTCCAGGACACTCTCGAAGGAACGTTCCCGGTTTTCTCCCAAAGAGTCGGCGACCAAGACGCTTTGAGCATCTAAATGGGCGGTGTAGAGACTGATGTCATCGCGGAGTTGGCCAAAGGTAAAGCGTTTTTTCATACTGTTGAGTACGGCGCTGGCCACCACACCGTACGGGGTGGTGATAGAGATATCGTTGATACTGTTGATGATGCGGTAGCCGAGATCGTTGCAAAATTCTTGGTGTGCGGCAGAATCCATGGCGTGAAAGTCGATGCCCCTCTCCTTGATCATAGCGGACAGGGAGATGGGTTCGTGGAAATTGACGTAGACTTTTCCGTAACGACGTTTGAGGAAGCGGCGTGCCTTGATGAGCTGACTTAGGTTTTCAGACTCCTTGGATCCCCCTTCCACTTCATGAAGGTAGGCATCCTCCTCCAAGACGCGGTCATAGCCGAAGTAGACCGGTACAAATTGAAGGTCTTCACAGGCACCCTTCCTGCAGGCGTCCACGAGCATGGAGAGCAGGCCCAGCTTGGGTGAGAGGAGTTTACCGGTGCGACTTCGCGTGCCCTCGATGAAGAGTTCGACGTTAAACCCTTCGTTGAGGAGCTTGTAGACGTATTCGAAGAAGACGCGGGAGTAGAGTTTGGCGCCTTTGAATGTTCGCCGCATAAAAAAGGCCCCACCGCCTCTTAAGGCAACGCCCAGGGGCCAGAAGGAGAGATTTCGTCCGGCGGCGATGTGGGGGCAGGGCATATTGTTTTTCTTGAAGACGTAGGAGAGAATCAGATAGTCCAGATGGCTCTTGTGACAGGGGACCAGAATCATGGGGGATTGCTTGGACCGTATCTTGACCCGGGTGATGCCCTTTTTGTCGGTGACGATTCCTTCGAAGAGATTTTTAAAGAGGCGGTCGAGAAAGACCTCGAAGATACGTACCCATCGAGAGCTGTAGTTTGCGGCCACCTCATCGACGTAGGCGTCTGCTTTTTTATGCACCTCTTGAAGGGGCGTCTCGGTCTCCTCGGCGTATTGGATCATGAACTGTTTTAATGATTTGCCGGTGAGGATGCTCTCTTGTATCTCCTGGCGGCTCTTGAGTATGGGGCCGGTGATGGTCTGGCGATGGCGATTGAGCTGTTCGATAAGCTCCCGGCGGAGTAAGACGGCCTGCTCGCCGGTGGATTTTTTCTCGATGCCGGGCTGGGCCAGCCACTCCTTTAAATTAACCGGGTCGGAGAACTCCACAAAGCTCTCTTTGTTCCGTTTGAAGATACCGGCTACCCGGCGAATCTTACCGGGACGATCACAGGTGCCGAAGAAGATATCGAAAAAGGAGAGCCCACTTTTTTTGGGCTTCATGGAGAAGACCATGACCTCGGGGATGATATAGACGGGACGATTCGTTTCCCCCTGGAGCTCCAGGAGGCAGGCGATGGGATCGGTCTTGGATCTGACGAAACTCCGGTAGAAGGCTTCCCGGCTGATCAAGGGGAGGATGGCACTTTTTCCTTCCAGGAGTTGTGTCTTGATATGGCCGCTCTCCACGGGGTCTGGGACGGAAAAGTGGCGGAAGAAATAGCCGAGGTGGGATCCGACTATGCGAAGGAGGTGGCCGATGGGTTGCCAGGCATAGATGGCACACTCAAATCCGATGGTAGGGAAGGGCAGCCCCATCTGTTTCAGCCGTGTATAAAAATAGAGAAAGGCGAAGTGGCTTCGGTACTTGGATGCGTAGACATAGATGCCGTTGTCATCGAGGTGGGTGAGCGTCTCTTTTTCTGTCTCGGAAAGAACGATGTTTCTGAATATGAATCGGCGCATCAGATCAGAGATGGCGCCCCCTTTTTCGGGGATGAAGTTCGAATAGTGGACCCGCATGGCATCCGTGATCGGGGTCTTGTGTTTGCGTTTACGTCCAAATTTCAGCATGTCTTAGTGGTTCCGATTGTTTGGGTATTCGAGCAGCGAGGCGATCTTGTCAGGCGGGCCCTAATATAAATTTAGGGGCGATAATAATCTTGGCAAGGCGCTTCAAATGCCTACGCTGGGATGCATACGATGGCTTTTTGTGTTGTCGAAAAAATCGTATGCTAAAATAATCATAGCGCTTAGAAAAAGCCGAGGGCTCAATTCCCGGTCTTTCACATATTTTTAGGACGGCTCTTTTTTTTCTTTGCCTTACGTTATGGTGGATATGGGTGATGACCCCGGCAAGGTGAAGACGCGAAGGGGCTTTATACTCTTCATTTTCTTAATGTATTCAATTTTTTGTCTGGAGATGAAAGCGTCTCTTTACCTGTTGAGAGAGACGGTATCAACACAACGCTTGTAAATAATATAGATCCTTTTAATGTGCAACTCCTTAATCCCAGTCCTGCACGGGAAGATAGCAAGGGCGATGACTCTGGTGTATGGATTGGTGTGGATTCGGCAGATGCGAATGGTGGAGGGGGAAAGATACGGGGGTGTGTGTTTTGGTTTTGAGGAATATATGTTGATAGTTTTTGGCTAAAATAGTGGGGTAGGAGTCATATGGATCGGCGGGTAAAAAACGAGGTAAGCATCAATTTAGACTCGAAACATGAACAAAGGAGACAATGAATGAAGGTTCATAGCCCCTAATTATCTGTATATTTATCGTGATTTGGGGTTGCTTTGAATGTGGTGATATGGTAGCCTCCACAAGTTTAATAGTATAGATAAAAAGGGGTTGTACAGTATTCTACCCCTTGAAATTATATGTGTATTTGGTTTGGTGCCGATTTCTTTTTTTTAAGGTGAAAATGTTGCTTTTTAAGCCGGTGTCATCGGCAGAGTTCTTTAATAAGTATCCCCACTGGGGGAGATAATAAAGTTAAAAATTAAGAAAAAATTTTATGCTTAAAGGAGGAACTGGTTTATGAAAACGTTAATCGGTGGTGCCATTGCAGCGGTTCTTGGTTTGATTGGTATTGCTGTATGGTTTGATGCATTGCTTCAGCTTCTTGCTGGAACAGTCCCTGTGCTTCTGCTTCTGGGAGGCGCCCTTGCCCTTTACCTCGGTTTTGACGAGTTGAAGGAGTCCTGGAAGAACGACGAAGGCGTTGACGAAGAAAAACCTGCCGCGAACGAATAGGCAGTTTTTTCTATATACAATTGAGTTGTTGAGAGGCCCTATAGAGTCATATGACTCTATAGGGCCTTTTTTATTGCAGCTGTCTTCAGAAAAACAACAAGAGATAGTTATTATAGGCTATAATATCGAAAAATCATTCAGTGTGGCCGTGGCCTGCCGGAGGTAATGTATTCCCCGTAGGCTGAATGGTTTGATAGTATCGACGCTTTTTATACGCGTGCTCCGTCGTCACCGTCGGTGAACTCGAGACCCGAATCGGTGGTCTTAAATTTTCCCCCCTCCTCAATAAATACCAGGTACTTCTGGATAGGAGCCTTCATGGAGACTGTCTCTACTGCCTTGTATCACCTCTTGGACAGCGGTGTTTGTGAAAAACTTCGCTGTATGGATAACCGTTTTGTCTCCGAAAAAGAGGTGTACGCTCTTTATGATCATATTCGTCATACCTATGATTTGAAACCCGATATCATATTGGATGCCATTGAAAATGTCTTGATAAGGACCGATCTTGGTCCCTATTTTTATCGCTCTTTGGATACAGAAGAGATCGCTTTTCTCATTGCCGGTAGTCGATATCAGGAGGCGATGTTGAATCATCGCTCCGCCGCAGGGAGGCGAAAGGGTATCGATGTTACGGGTCGTTTCGGTCATAAGCATCTTTTTTTTATATCGGAGACCCGTGAGCTGGTGACTCAGACCCTGGAGGCGATTAAGGGGTTGATGCGAGACCATCCCGAGAAGAGCTTTCGTATGAGCTCCTATGTGGTCTGTCTGGAGGGGAAGCCAGAGGCCAATCGGCGTCTCTATATTGTGGAGGGAGAGGCTCCCGGGGTGTGGAAGCAGGGGCTAATGAGTCATGCGGCCCGTCATATGCAAGAGACGATGAAGGCTCAGGTGGATAAAAAGGAGCTGGTGGCCTTTTTGGGGACCGCATCTGAAGGGTTTACCCATGCCCTTCTCCATAATCAGCGTATTCGTACCCTTGAGAACTATTTTCATGCGTGGAAACGGGTGGTGAGGCGCCTCAAGCGGGGAAAGACGGTTCATATCTGTATCGATCAAAATGTGATTGCCGATGAACCCGTGCCCGAAAGACGCCTTCAACTCTGGTTACCGTATGAGAATTTTCGAAACAACCTGACATCCATCGAGCGTATATTCGATAAAAAAGGTATTCCATTTACTCGTCAGTATTTTGAAACCTTTGTGGTAGACAATCGGCGTATGGTTGCTTTTTCTACCTATATTCCCGATTCCATTATCACCCCGGAACTGGACGGTTTTTTACGAAATGAGCTCTCCACCCGTTCTATGCTCATGAAGCGTGATCCTATCCTCACCGCCCAGGTGGGAGACCTCTTGAAGGTGCTTGCCCTTGCCGATTCTGAAGAGAAACTCAAATTTTTGATTCAAATGCAGACCCAGCGCCATAAGGAGTATCTTATTCCTCTGGTCTCCCTTCTCTCCGATGGTAACGATCGGGTGAGAAAGGTTGCCTTTGATACCATTCGTAACTACCTCATGGCTCCGGATGGCGATATGAAAAGTGATTATTATTGGGCCACTTTGTATCATATTTTTGCTGCAGCTACGGTGCCGGTAGAGATGCCGGGGACGGGAAAAAGGGCTCTGTTTGGCGAAGAAATAGCCAGATTGATTCGGTTTCGAGGTATTAATTATGAACGTTTTTTTGATGATGTATCGGGGAAAAGTTGCCTCTTTATTCGTATGAATGGAGAGGGGATCGGCAAGGGGGGGATTCGAAGCCACAAGACCCATGTCTCTTTTTCCGGTGAGGGGGCTCTTTCCACCAATATGTTGTTTAAAAGCCTGGGGCTTGGAATCCCCTATTTTGCTACGGGTAAGGGGGGGATCTTGGGGGATATGGG
>JABXKT010000112.1 GCA_013619155.1 Desulfobacteraceae bacterium | reverse complement strand
CCACCCCTTTGTCCGAGAATCCCGACCCAAGAGGCCCCTCCCTAAACCCTTTGAACCCTCTCGGGAGATAGTGTATGGTCTCCTCACACAAAAGCAAGGCACCCCATCACCTATAGGAGGAGAGGAGAAGAGCGCCTCAGACGCTTTTCGATTCACCCAAAGACTTAAAGCTATGCAAGCAAACTGGACCACCACAGATATTGATGAGAAAGAGGCCGTCTCCCTGACCCAGGCCCTCCAAATCTCTCCCACAATCGCCCGCCTCCTCGTGGCACGAGGGCACACCACCATCGAGACGGCCCGCGCCTTTCTCTCCCCCACCCTGGCCGGACTTCGCCCCCCGGGGTGCCTCTTGGGCATGGACGTGGCCGTGGATCGCCTGAGCCGTGCCATAAGAGAGGGGGAACTCATCTTCATCTGCGGAGATTACGATGCCGATGGCATCACCGCCACCGCCCTTCTCGTCACCTTCTTAAAAAGCGCCAGGGCCCATGTGGACTGGCATCTCCCCCACCGGGTCACCGACGGGTATGGATTCCACCCCAGCCAGGTGACCGAGCACGCCGTCCCAAAAGGGGCCGGTGTCATCATCACCGTAGATTGCGGATCCACCTCCGTTGACGCCGTCAACGCGGCAAAGAAGAGTGGCATCGATGTCATCATCACCGATCACCACACCACCGGCACCACCCTTCCCGACGCCCTGGCCGTCATCAATCCCAAACAACCGGCCTGCACATCGGGGCTCGATAATCTCGCCGGGGTGGGTGTCGCCTTCTACCTGGCCGTGGCCCTTCGCGCAAAACTTCGTACCCTGGGGCACTGGACGGACGGGGGCGAACCCAACTTAAAGGCCCTGTGTGATATCGTGGCGGTGGGAACCGTTGCCGATATCGTCCCCCTCACGGGTGAGAACCGCATCCTCACCCGTGCAGGCCTCGCCATGATCAACCAGACCCCACGCCCCGGTATCGCAGCCCTTCTCACCGCATCCAAGGCAAACAAAGAGAGGGTGGACGCCGAAGATATCGCCTTTCGTCTGGCCCCCCGCATCAACGCGGCGGGTCGCATGGATAAGGCCCAGATCGGGCTCGACCTCCTGCTGGCCCCCACCCAGGTGGCGGCATTACCCATGGCCAAAAGACTCTGCAGCCTAAACAGCCAACGCCAGGAGACAGAGGCCATGATCTTCCAGGAGATCACAGCCTATATCGCCCAGAATCCCGCCCTCTTAAAGCGAAAGGCCCTTGTCCTGGCCAATACCGGATGGCATGCCGGTGTCCTGGGTATTGTGGCCTCCCGCGTGGTGCGGGAGTATGGACGCCCCACCGTTGTCATCTCCATTAATGAGAGGGGCGTGGGCAAAGGCTCCGGGCGCAGCATCCCCGGCGTGGACCTCTACGCCGCCTTAACGGCCGCCAAAGAGACCCTGGTCGGCTTCGGCGGCCATCATCAGGCAGCGGGGCTCACCCTCTTAAAGGAGCGCATCACCGATTTCCATCGCCAGTTAGAGACCCACCTGACCGCGGTGACCACGACAGACGATTACATCACGACAACCATCGCCGATGCCCACCTCCCCCTGTCGGATATTACACCGGCCCTCATCGATGAATTAGAGGCCCTGGCCCCCTTTGGCCAGGGGAACAGAGAGCCCCTGTTCATCGCAGAGAATATCCAAGTACTCGCCACCATGAACGTGGGAAAAAATCATCGACGATATACCTTTGCCATCCCCGGAAACAGTCACCTCGATAAGTGCATGGCCATTCGCTTTAACCACCCCGGAGGTCCATCGGAGATCCATATCGCAAAATTACTCTTCTCCCTTCGCTGGAATCGATGGAACGGGGGTAAAAGCCCCCAGTTGCTCATCCATGATATGAATGAGATAAATCAATAAAGCGGCACTATTTTTAAGCACCACAGACGCATGTCCCGACAAAAAAACGGGCCGACAATTCCCTTGATTTCTTCAGGGAGGAAAGTTATGATCCTTGTGCCTAACCCAGAAGGATCAACACTCTTTCCGGGGTGGCATCGTCTCCACATAGGATAAAAAATATGAATACTTCGTTAAAACGGATACGATTTATTCCGTGACGGCGCATCCATATAAATAAAAAAGATCGATCCGCCTGGGCGATATACGCCCTTTATAATGGGAATTCATGCCCGAGAGAGCCGCGGATCCATCGATAGATACAGGAGGGGTGAATGGGAAAGATATTTCGTCCGAACAATAAGGAGTCCATACTCCTCTCAAAGATTGAGTCATCCAAGGAAAAAGAGCGTCGAGTTTCCATCGAAACCGCTCGAGACAACCTGGAGCCCATGAGTAATGCAGTCTCCCAAAAACTCGTGGAAAACAGCCTCATTGAGACTACAAGCAAAAACTCTCTGCAAGAACAGATTGAGAAAAAACTAGAAAAACTTGTCAAACTCGACGATTTTGAAATTGACTATCAGATCGCGCCATTTCGTGAGCTGGTCCCAAATCCCAACGTAGTCAGCCTGATCATTACCGCCTTCGTCTTAGAGACACTCATTAACCATAAGGATGTCATCGACATCTACGGGTCCGATGAAGACATCTACCGATGCATCAACGCCCAGGTTCAAAAATATATGCCCGCCAATCTTTAGAATCGGATAAAATCCGATCTAGGGTATCAACCGATGGTCCACACATACCTCATGGCATCCATCAACACACCGGTTGATAAAAAAAGCCGCTCCCCATCCTCTACTGGGATGGAGACCGGCTTTTTTGTTTTTTTATCACAGGTTCGCGGTTCCACACCGCCCCGTGCCCGCCACCGTTTCAACCCGCTCTGGCAGATCTGCCACATACATCACAGGTAAATAAGGGTCAAAAAAGTGGCGAAAGCCCCTACTCTTCGAAGAAGAAACGTTTCTCACCAAAGGCGGGCTTTAGATCATCAAACCAGGCCACATTCTCATCATACGCGGCAAAGAAGATCCGGTTGACCCAATCCGCGTTGCGGGCCTGAATAAACTTCAGGGCAAAGACCCTCTCCCCTGCGATCTCCACCACCCCATCCACCAATATCTTACCGGGGGTGGCGCTCATGGATGGACCGCGCACGGTACGGGCCAATCCCGACACCCCGCTGTATGCCTTGCTAAAAATCTCATAGGCTCGGGCCAAGGGGACGCTGAAATAATCTTTGGGGCCCGTGTCCCTCTCCACAAACATATAGTAGGGAATGGCGCCTAAAGAGACCTGGGTCTCCCACATGCTGCGCCACACCTCGGCATCGTCGTTGATATGACGAATCAAGGGGGCCTGGCACCGGATATTGGCCCCTGTCCTCAAGATACGCGCCATGGCCGTGCGTACCGCATCGGTCTCCAACTCACGGGGATGGGTAAAATGGCTCATGATGGCCAGATTAAACCCGGAGGCGACAATCTCGTCGAAGAGCCCCATGAGATCATCGGCATCCTTGTCCGTTAGAAACCTGTAGGGCCAGTAGGCAAGCACCTTGGTTCCAAAGCGAATAGAACGAACATTTCCCGGACGCTGCTTTAAAATGGGCTCGACATACCGGCGAAGAATCCGGCTGCTCATGATAAGCGGGTCTCCCCCGGTGAAGAGGACGTTGGTCACCTCAGGATGTGCCTCAAGGTAAGAGATCAGTGCCTGGGGATCACCGCAGGCAAACTTCAGATCGTCCACCCCCACAAATTGGGCCCATCGAAAGCAATAGGTACAATAGGCGTGACACACTTGCCCCTGGGTGGGGAAAAAGAGGACGGTCTCCGTGTATTTGTGCTGGATGCCATCGATGGCCTCCCCCTGGCACTTGGGCACATTCAGCTCCATCTGCCCGGCAGGGTGGGGATTCATCTTCTGCTGAAGCCTTCGTGACTCGACCTGAAGCACAGAATCGGGCTCACCGGCTCGAATCTTTGTCGCAAGGGATGCATAGTCCTCACCGCTCAACATCCCCTTCTGGGGAAATACCAACTTAAAAATCGGATCGTCTGCGGCATTACTCCAATCGATCAACTCATCCACCACGTAATTGTTGGCTCGAAAGGGCATAACACGTGAAACCGTCTGAACGGCGTCATGAATTTCCCTCGGCAGTGCGGCAAACTGTGGAATCGTATCAATGGATCGGTTCGTAAATGCTTTATAGCTCTTGGGCTGGATGTTTATTTTACTCAATAGGCCTCCTTACACCTTCAAATTACTGCGGAAGTTCGAGAGTTTACCCTCCTTTTACCTGTGTGTTAACGGAAATTAAACATAGTCACTCCATGACTACACCCCGTCACCCCGCATCTCTTTTTTATTTTGCTCCAAAACAGCATAACATAATAAATTTTAAGGAATTTGTCAATTCATCTGGTCTTCGCACCACAGATTACGAAGCCGAATAGTCCCCATACAGATACCCATATAGCCTTAGATACAAAGGCACCAGCCATGCATATGAATGGTGATTCCCTCGCAAAAGAAGAGCGATCACCACCCGTCGATCACTTCTCTCATAATAGAAAAGGGAACGACCTCAAATCAAGGATTTGGGGTCCCCTTTTTTGAAAAAAGAGGCATGGCCACACGAGGTATCACACCGGCCCCATCTAGGGGCACAGACGCACGATAATCTCACCACCAATTTTTTTTATCTTATCCGAACGAAGGACAAAACCCGGGAGAAGTTCGGTACCCAAAGAAAAAAAGAGCGCCACCCAGAAGCGGGTGGCGCAGAATAAAACAAGACGAGGATCAGTCCTGACGACGCTTGAGGCGTGCCACAGCCTCGATATGAAAGGTATGGGGAAACATATCCACGGGCTGCACCTCACAAATCTCGTAGTGCGATTTTAAAAGCTCGAGGTCCCGGGCCAGGGTGGCCGGATTGCAGGATACATAGACAATACGCTCCGGATTCAACTCGGCAACCCGCTCCACCACCTCCTTGTGCATGCCGGCACGGGGGGGGTCGATAATCATCACATCCGGCTTCACATCCACACTCGGCAAGGCTTTACGAACATCTCCTAAGATAAACCGGCAATTCTCCACCTTGTTTCTTCGGCAGTTCTCGTTGGCATCATCAATGGCGCTGGGAACAATCTCCAGCCCCGTGATCTCCAGGGCCCCCTTGGAGAGCCATATGGGAATGGTACCGGTACCGCTGTAGAGATCGATGACCCGTTCCGTGCCGGTAAGGGCGGCGTACTCTTCCACCGTGGAGTAGAGGGCCTCAGCACCGGGGGTATTGGTCTGGAAAAAAGAGTTGGCGGAGATATGAAAGGTGTACTCGCCCAGCCGGTCGGTAATAAAGGCATCCCCTCCCAAACAGTTTTCCGTCTCACCCACGGCCACCCCGGCCTTGCGGCTGGTGATGTTATTCATGACGGAGGCCACCTCGGGAAAGGCCTTCATCAGGGCATCGGCGAGGGGCTGAACCGTCTCGGGACGATCCTCGG
Organism: Desulfobacteraceae bacterium; assembly: GCA_013619155.1. GTDB lineage: Bacteria > Desulfobacterota > Desulfobacteria > Desulfobacterales > Desulfolunaceae > Desulfoluna. Next base: position 7,037 of record JABXKT010000112.1, on the reverse strand, counting down.
CGGTGACAATATTCACCATCCACCGGTCTTCATGATAGGAGTGACGCAACATCACAAATCGCCAGAAGCCTTCGTGACTCCGTAGGCCGTACACCGGCTGATCCGAATCCTTGATATACTGTCTCACCATCTCCAGAATGCGGTTGCCCATCTCTGGCTGAATATGGCACTCTTTGATGTCGATCACCTTACTGAAGGTTCCGGGAACGTGGAGGCCAATCCCCAAGCCCTTCTCGATCTCCGGGTCGGCCAGCTCATGGGGCAGCAACCAGCGACTGTCGGAACAGGAGAACTCCATCTTATTTCGGTACCCGAAAATACGGGTGGAGGGTAAGGTGGGATGCACCGTCACCCCGTGGATATTACCAATATGCTCCAGAGACTCCACCACATGACGGCGCTTGTACTCAAGCTGCACCTCATAATCGAGGAACTGCCACTTGCATCCACCGCACCAGGAGGCGTAGTCACAACGGGGGTCCATGCGGTCTTTTGACGGTTCGAGAATCTCCAGTGTGCGCGCTTCGGCAAAACTCTTCTTCTTTTTAAAAACCCGGGCACGCACCGTATCTCCGGCCACTGCACCATCAATAAAGAGAGCCATGCCGTCCACCTTGGCCAGTCCACGTCCTCCAAAGGCCATATCGGTTACCGCAATGTCGATCACTTCACCTTTTTTTACCGCCATAATACGAACACACCCCTCAAGGCTTTCACAAAGCCCCTAATAATAATTCTTGGTACGTAAGACCACTCTTTTTCTTATTGATTTGAGCACAGCTCATCCGGTTCCCAGCCGATGCGAAACGGGTTACCCTATCCGATTTCAACAAATGATGGCAAGTTTTTTTTAGGCAGAGGCTCAAGCAAGGCAAGAGGTGCAAAGATGGGAAAAACCCGATGGCATCCTTAAAAAAAACAGCCCTGTGCGGTCCCGGACAGAGAGGGAAGCGAGCATAAAAAACGTGGCCACCCCTCTTTTTCAGCCACACCCCTTGTAAACGAATCCATCCGACACACAAAGCATCGCATCATTCGGGCCGATTTTTTTATTAAATAAGGTCACTCACTATTTAGGCGCTTAAATAATGCCCTCCGGCGGCAAGGGTGGCTAAGCCACTTCGGTAAACAGACCGAGCACCTTGCAAAGGCCTCTTGCCCCTCTCACATCCGCATTCGATGCGAAAAAGATCCGAGATATATACCGTGCTTTATAAAATGATGGCAAACCTTTTGGCCCCGGCAGGAGCACCGGGGTCTATTTTTTTAGACCCGCCGAAGGGCAAAACGATGCGCCCGACCACCCATAGAAATGATTCAAGGGGCCATGACCCCGGCCCAGGGCCTGGGAGACCGCACCGGTAAGGGCACCGGTAATATAGGCCTTGGCCTCGGTGGTGGCCTCAGACAGGGAGGCCCCATGGGCCAGAAATGCCGTCAGGGCCGAGGCGAGGGTACACCCGGTGCCATGGTTGTTTTGCGTCTCGATGCGGGGCGCCGTAAAATGAGTCACCCGCCCCGTCTCCCCTTCCAGGAGAAGATCCGGACAGGCCGCTCCCGGATAGTGCCCCCCTTTAAGGAGCACATTGGCGCACCCCATGTCCACCAGACGGCGGGCGGCCCTCTCCATGGTCTCCAGAGAGGTCACCGATAGACCGGTCAAGGCCTCAGCCTCGGGCATATTCGGCGTCATTAAGGTGACCCGGGGCATCACATGGTTCACCAGGGCCTCGGTGGTGCGGGCCGCGTTGAGATCATCGCCCCCTTGGGCGGCCATCACCGGGTCCAGAACCACCGGTATCCCGTGAAGAGAGGCGAGAATCCGCCCCACCTCCTCTGCATTTTCAGGGGTGGCCAGCATGCCGATCTTCACCCCATCCACAGGGATATCTGACAAAACTGCCTCGACCTGGGCCCTCACCATATCGGGGGCCACGGGCATCACCCGGGAGACTCCACAGGTGTTCTGGGCCGTCACCGCCGTAATGGCCGTCATGGCATAACAGTGAAGGGCTGCCAGAGTCTTCATATCGGCCTGGATACCAGCCCCGGCACAGCTGTCAGAGCCGGCAATGGAGAGAACTCGAACCATACTCATGCCATCCTGTTGTTGGCCGCGTCCAGGAGACGCGCCTGTTTATCGTTTTCCCTGCGAAGCCGATCGATCACCTTCTCACTCTCCATCACCTGATGCATATACCCATTGGTCTTCTCTTCCAACTCCTTGACCTGGCGGTCCATGGTGTCGATCTCACGCGTCAGAGACTCACAGCGATCCTCAAGAAGCTTCTCCCGCTCTCTCTTCTTATCCAAGAGCCCCATATATCGAAATTTTGTATTCTCCTCCGCCTTGCGGACCATCCGGGAGGAGATCACAAGATTCACCACCTCCATGGAGATGCCGAGGATAAACCCATAGATCAAGCCCTGCCGGCCAAAATAGGTGGCGAGAAGAAGGCCCAGCATCGTCGAGATAAAAACCATCAGAAATTACGTCCTGTCTTATCTAATTCATGGAAAACGGCATATTTTAACCGGATGAAAGAAAGAAAAATGGTTCGGTGGCGAACAATACCATCGGCGACAAGGGGCCACCCTGTAAAGCAGAGCAAAGGGGGTATAAGCCAACCCTTTTGGCACGCCTTAAACGGTCAAGAAGAGAGGTCTCAAGGCCTTGCAAATATATCTTTTAAAAAAACAGCCAAAAATTAACGCCATGTAACTATTTTTGATGACAGGAACAGTGCCTGCACGATGTTTTTCGTAGAGAGTGTGAAGGGCCAAAGGCCCTTCACACTCTCAAACCTGGGTTCCAAAGGCACAGCCTTTGGCCGTCGGAGGCTTTTCTTGCAACAAACGGCAATATCCATCGAAAAAAGATTAAAGCCTGCAGGTCCGTATATCCATGACGATGATCCCCTTGGCACCGACCTCTGCCAGACGATCCATGATGGCGTTGAGCTCTTTTTTAGGCGCCATGGACTTGACGGCAAACCATCCCTTACGGCGTAAAGGGGCCACCGTGGGTGCCTCGATGCCCGGGGTCACGGCACATGCCGCCTCCAGCGCATCACTAGCCACGTCATACTCCACCATGACATACTCTCGGGCCACGACGATCCCCTTGAGGCGCTTAATAAAGACCTGCTCGGGAGGCGTGAGGTGTTCTCCCCGACCCTTACGGGTGGCAAGAATCCCTTCCGAAACCATGATGGGCTCACCGCTGACGCGGAGTCCCGCCTCCACCATGGTGCGACCCGTCTGCACCACATCGGCGATGGCGTCTGCCACCCCTAAGTTAATGGAGATCTCAATGGCCCCATCGAGCTTGACAATCTTGGCATCGATATTCCGGCGTTTTAAGTCCTGGCCCACAATTCCGGGGTATGAGGTGGCGATACGTTTGCCGTTAAACCCTTCTGGGGTGAGCAGGCTCTCTTCGGGCACCGCATAGTAGAACTGTGAACGGCCAAAGCCTAAGGCAAGAAGCTCATCCACATCGGACTCGCTATCCATGGCCAGATCGCGTCCGGTGATCCCCAGATCGATGAGCCCGCTCTGTACATAGACGGCAATATCACGGGGGCGAAGGAAGATAAACTCCACCTGGTTGGCCACATCGGTCACTTTGAGTTCACGACTGTAACGCTTGCAGTTGTATCCGGCTTCAGAAATAAGAGCCCGCGCCTCTTCCGAGAGGGACCCTTTATTGGGAATGGCTATTTTCAGCATCTAACGGTTTTCCTTCACTCTTACGGGTTGATCGGCCTCGCCGAGATACCTGGGACAGAAGAGAAGCCCCCCTTTTTACGTGAGGTATTCATCCCCATCGATTCCAACATCGGGGCCATCACAGGTATTTATAGACATCGTCCAGTTCCAGATCGCAGGCAATCATCATGACCTGAAGATGGTAGAGAAGCTGGGAAATCTCCTCTGCGGTCTTCTCTTTGCCTTCGTATTCGGCCGCCATCCACACCTCTCCGGCCTCTTCGATGACTTTTTTCCCGATGGCGTGCTTACCGGCCCGAAGCTCTGTGACGGTTCCCGAGTTGGGATCGCCTGCGGCCACCTTCTTCTTCAGCTCCTCAAAGAGCTCTTCAAATCGTTTCATGGAGTCTATCTCGTGATCTTTTTTTGGTGATGATGCGCAAAAAATGGGGCTTAAAAGCCCCATACAGCGCATGGAAACGGGTAATACGACCGGTGAAACGGGCCATAAAAGGATCGATTCCGACCCCGGGGCCCCATCCAAAACCGCATTACGGCAAATGAAAACCATACCACCTTTTTTCATCAAACAAAAGGGGACGACCGCCCCGTGGGCCATCGTCCCCTCCTTATGCCCCGGGGGGCCAGCCATCGATACCATCGGCAACGGCCCCCTTCGATTTATTCTGCCTATAAAAAATTCAGGCCATGACTCCGCAAGCGAAAATCAATAATGGGTATCTGCATACCCCACCCATCCCCCGGCTTCCACCAGGGCACGATCAAACTCCGAGATCTCAAAGGGGACCTCCAGACTCTCATCCCCGGCGGTGAACCGAAATACCCCCGTGGCAAGATCGGTGGAGAGCTCGGTCTCTCTCCCTGAGAAACGGGCCATCAGATCATCGATTACCGCAGGAGCGAGCTCCACGGCCATCATCCCGCAGTTGAACATGTTCTGCTTGAAGATACGCGCAAAGCTCTCTCCAATGACAATATTCATCGCGTTCATCTCAAAGGCCCACGGAGCGTGCTCCCGTGAGGAGCCGCACCCAAAGTTGGCCCGGGTCATCACGGCACCTGCCGGAGCGATATCGCGCTTCGCATCGAAACCTGCCAGCTCCAGATCTTCCAGGAGGTAGGGCGTAAGGGCCTCCTTGGTGATCTCGGTGAGGTAGCGTGCCGGAATAATTTCATCGGTGTTGATATCCGATCGGTCGAGAAAGAGCACTTTTCCATTGAATGATTTCATGATTTACGCCTCCCCCGTGAAGATATGTGAATTGGTGATGACACCGGTAAGGGCCGTGGCCGCTGCAGACGCAGGGCTCATCAGGTGAACCATCCCCCCTTTACCCATGCGACCATTGAAGTTGCGGTTGGTGGTCGAGGCACACACCTCCCCTTCGGCCAGCACCCCGTTGCTCATGCCGAGACACGCCCCACATGTGGGGTTGGTCACGCAAAATCCGGCGTCCATAAAAATCTCGATGAGCCCCTCTTTAAGGGCCATCTTATAGATGGTTGGAGTGGCCGGGGAGAGAACCCCACGCACGCTCGGGTGGACATGTTTGCCCTCGAGTACCGCCGCGGCCACGCGTAGATCCTCGATACGTCCGTTGGTGCAGGAGCCGATATAGACCTGATCCACGCGCTCTCCGGACAGTTCGGCCACGGGCTTCACCTGATCCGGCTTATATCCGAAGGTGGCCATGGGAACGAGACCGGCCACATCCACCACCAGCTCATCGGTATACTCGGCATCGACATCGGCGGCAAAGGTGCTGTACGCCTCAAGAGCCGCCTCTTTCGTCTTAAACTCATCTTGAATAAAGGGCCAGAGATAGTCGACCGTCGTCATATCCGGGGCACAGATACCGCAGGTGCCTCCGGCCTCGATGGCCATGTTACACAAGGTCATGCGCGACTCCATGCTCATGGCATCGACCACCGGACCGGTAAATTCGATGACCCGATTGGTGGCACCGTTGACCCCGAGCCTGCCGATGACATCCAGGATCACATCCTTGGCGTAGACACCGGGGACGAGCTCACCGGTGATCACGACCTTCATGGTCTGGGGCGCATGGAAGGCACAGACCCCTTTTAAGATCCCCACCTCCAGGTCCGTGGTGCCCACACCGGCGGCAAAGGCCCCAAAGGCCCCATGGGTACAGGTATGGGAGTCTCCCATGATAATGGTATACCCGGGACGCACAAATCCCTTCTCGGGGAAGAGGGCATGACAGACGCCGTTGTCACCGATATCGAAGAAATCGATGATACCGTGACGAAGGGCCCACTCACGAACAATCTTGCCCTGCATGGCGGTCTTGGAGTCCTTGGCAGGGGTCACATGATCGATAACCGCCTTGATCTTGGACGGATCAAACACACGATCCATGCCTCGGGCCTGCAAATCGGTGATGGCCACTGGGGTAGTAATCTCGTGACAAAACACCGAATCCAGACGGATTACCTGGATATCGCCGGACGGATTGTCCACGAGATGCGATTCAAAAATTTTTTCCGCGATTGTTTTTCCCATATATCCTCCAGAAGATGACTGGTCCATGTGCGATAATCTCTGAAAACGAAGAGAAGAGCTTGAGCCTTCTCCTATAGTCATTCATTGGTCCCTAATGTAAAGAGCCCTCCTAGGCGGCACTTTCAAGGGCCTTTCTCTCAATCACCCTCATCGATGCGATGAGGGCCGGGGCGGCGACACCACCCACACTGCCTTCAAGGGCGTATCGCCCTTATTCTTCAAAATATGAGGTATCCGTGAGGCAAAGGAGACGGTATCCCCTTCGAAAAGGGTGTACGCATCGTCAGCAAAGAGAAGTTCGGCGGTCCCTTGAAGGATAATGCCAAACTCCTGGCCGGCATGCCCGTACTCCAGATCCCCCTTCTCTCCCCCGATGGCCACCTCCAGCATGAAGGCCTCCACGGAGTGCTCCCCGGGAATCTCCTCCCGCACGGAGAGACGGCTCATGGTCACCGGACCACTACGGGTGATGCTGCGCTCCGAGGCGCGTAGAATCTCCACAACGCCCTTCTTGCGATAATCGCTGAAGAGGTACTCGTAATCGATCCCCAGCACATCGGCGATGGAGAGTAGGGTGTCCACAGATGGAGAGACCTTGTTACGTTCAATCTGCGAGACGAGGCTCTCGCTCACCCCGGCCTTTCCAGCCACCTGCTTCAGGGTGATGCCCCGGCGCTCTCGCACCGTCCGCAACTTGCTTCCAAATTGATGTCGTGCATTAGACTTTATCAATACTGTACCTCCTGAAGCATTTATAAAGTTTACCCCCACCCCTGTC
>JABXKT010000285.1 GCA_013619155.1 Desulfobacteraceae bacterium | reverse complement strand
AAAGTACACACTTTTTCGGACTTGACTCCAGGCCATCGATTATGTACAGACCGCTCCTTTCTTGACACATAAATAGACCAGTAGTACACTAAAATTAACAGACTGCCGGTCTATTTATAGAATGCCATGTCATTGTTTTTTACAAAGGAGTGTTATGATGAAAAATATCGATGTTCACAAAGAAATCAAATTCGAGTTTCCAGTCGGTTATATGGCCTTTCACAAAAATGAGGCCTTTAATTTTCAACTCAATAGATTCTACTCTTTTGGTTATGCTGATTATGATGATCTAATGGATATTGCTAAACATGTTGAAAATGTGGATGATTGGAAAAGCCAGTTTCTATTGTATGCGAAAAAGATGGAAGCCGTTGACAATATGTTGCGTGCAGCTTACTATTACCGAGCAGCTGAATTCTTTATGCCGCCTTACGATCAAGAAAAAGCAGAAATCTACAATACATTCCAAAAGATAATCCATTCAATCATGATGGAAGATGGTATTGAATTTATCCAAGTCCCTTATGAAGAGGCTTTCTTGCCATGCCTAAGACGTTATACAGATCAAGAAAAGAAAAAAGGCGATTTACTTATACATGGCGGGTTCGATTCATATAAAGAAGAGTTCTATTCTACTATGAAATATTTTACTGATAAAGGATATGATGTTTATGTCTTTGAAGGGCCAGGCCAAGGGGAGGCAATCAGAAAATTCAATCTTCCAATACACCATCATTGGGAAAAGCCCACATCAACTGTTTTGGATTACTTTGCATTGGATGATGTGACACTACTAGGTGTGTCAATGGGTGGATACTTATGTTTCCGCGCAGCAGCTTTTGATAAAAGAATTAAAAGGCTAATTGCATCCAGTGTGGCATATGATTATACTGATTTTCCCCCAAAGCTTTTACAGCCTATCGTTTATTTATTCTACAATGTATTTAAGAAATATACCGCTAATGCAATTCTAAAAGTTATTGAACAAAAGGATATCAAAAGCTGGTATTTCGCTAACTTACAGTACATGCTTAAAACCAACGATCCAATGGATATGGTAAATTTTCTTACCTCTATGACCTCAGATGAACTTCATTGTGAGAATATCACTCAAGATGTATTAATACTAACTGGTAGAGATGATCATGCATGCCCGTTTAAAATGCATGATAAGCAAGTAAAAGCCCTGATTCATGCAAATTCAGTAACCGATAAAGTATATTATGAGGAAACCAAGGCAAGCCATCACTGTCAAATCGGGAATATAGGTCTAAGTTTTGACGATATGTCGGATTGGATAGATAAAATACGAGGAAACAATCATGTCAAGAATTAGAAAACAAGATGAGTATGACTATAAGAAATTAGAGATAACCAAAGTTTCTGTCGAACTTTTGGATAGAATTGGTTATGATCAGTTCTCAATAAATAAAGTGATTGCAGAAGCAGGTATGACAAAAGGTGCCTTTTTCCATTATTTTAAGTCAAAAAAAGAATTGATAGAAGCGATCGTAAATATTATACTTGATCCTATGTCAGAAGCACTTGAGTCCATCGCAATGGACCGTGAGATTAAACCCAAACAGAAAATACTTCATATGGCAAAGGCCATAGGCAAAATAAAAGCTGAACATAAAAGTACAAGCCAACAACTTGTACGATTGTTGCAAATGGAAAAGAACAAGCAAATAGCAGAGCTAGTTGTTGAAAAGTCCATAGAAATTTTTCTTCCGCTTTATGAACACGTGTTGATTGAAGGCAATCTTTCAGGCGATTTTGATATTCCTCATCCTCATGGTTCTGCCTTTATCTACTTCACTGTATTGGCATCATTAAACAAAGAAATTGGTAGAGTTATGACAAGTCCTACCTGCGATGAAAAACGTCTGATGCAGTCAAAAGAAAAAATCAAAGCCTTTGAAATATATGCAAGAGAATTGTTTGACCTTGAAGAAGATATTAAAGTAATAGACGAGGCAATTTGGAATATCAAAAAATAGTTTTGTTCCGATGGAATATCTGAAACAAACATCCTACTATGCATATTTTACTAACTCACCCATCTGCTACACCACCTGGTTCAATAGCAGATAGAGTGTTAGTAAAAAAACGCAGTTATTTATGGTACGGTTCACCG
>JABXKT010000284.1 GCA_013619155.1 Desulfobacteraceae bacterium | reverse complement strand
GGCTTAAATGGTAGAGTAAACCACCTCTCTTTCCAACCTCTTTTTGTTTTTATTTCGTATGGCACTGGTTCATCTATAACCACAGGTATCCCGTGTAAGATTTTCATTGGTGTATACATAAATATTCCTTATTTCCATACAACATCATACTTAAACAAAACATCTGACAATTTCTGTATACTTGGGTAATAAGGTTCTCCGTTGAATAGAAAGAAAACTCCACTGCCATTCATAACAACCATACACTTCTCCGGTGGATGGTAGGGTTTCCACTGTTTAGTTTGATCATAATAATCCTGTGGATACATAATCTTAAATTTTTGTTTCATATTAACCCTCCTTCAGGTTATGTTGTATATTATCTTCTAGTAAGTCAATCATACTAAGGCTATCTTCTGTAGATACTTTACCAAAGTCGATAATCATCTCTAACATCTTTGGGTAGGAAGTTCCTTTCTTTAATTTAAGTTTACAATTCTGTAATCCTATTGTTGTTTGTGTTTGTATCATTAAGCACCCTCCTTAGTAATCTCAACTGCAGTAGTGTGATCACCACCCCAATTATCAATGTAATAATACTGCTTATCATGTCTATTCCAATCAGGTTCATATGTAACAAGCCATTCCTTATCATTCCAACGGAAGTATCCAGAAATATCTCCACCACATTCACCATGAGGTGTTTCCTCTCTCAATTCTTCATCCAATGTTTCTTCTGCCCAAGATAAGAATGTTTCCATATCAGGACAATCATGCAGTAAGACATTTTCCCATTTATCTAGTTCAGCTTGTTCTGCTAAAGTTATTTCCAATACCTCTAAGTCATCACGTAAGAAGTCTACAACAGCTCCGTAATGTTTGTAAGCTATCATAACTTTCATAGCCGATTTGTAATCTTGTACCGTCAAATTTGTTTTCATAATCAACCTCCCTCCATCTCATTAATCTGTTCTAACATACTTTCTAATTCTTGCTTAGTGAGTATAATCTCAGTAGGGTTGTTGCACTCCTCTACAATAATGGAGTAACCACTCTTACTATCCTCTGTGGTAGAGCCGTACCAAATACTACCACCATCCTGAACAATATATCCATCTTCGAATTTCATAATTAAATCTCCTTAACCATGGCTTGGCAATAAAAAGGACTCTCCTCCCTTATAGATATTCAAAATTACGATGTTTCTCACGTTTATCCATGAACAAAACTTTAGGTTCACCTTCTTGATCAGAAACATCAATACATTCATTTAATTCATTACTATACTCTGGTAGTAACGGATATACAACATCTTTTTTCAAGATACCTACTGTACGTTTCATTTTAATGTTTGTTGTAGTCATTTTATCTCCCTCCTTAAGCTTTCTGCATCAAACTTTCATATCTTTCATCTACACTACTACCTACCAACCCTAAATATTTGCACAAGGAGCGTACTGACCCAGCAGTGTAGAATTTCCCTTTTGAAGTAAGGAGGTTCAATTCTTTAAGTTTGTCAGCCATTCTATGAAATGGTATTTTCATACTAACCATCATTTCAACTTCTTTGCGTAGAGTCTCCGCATGTGTAGTTGCATCCGCACGAGTCTTCTCATTCTGTTTACGTACAACGTCTCTGTTAGCTTCTTGCCATTTCTTGTTGGATGCTCCAAGTTTAACTCCACGAGCTTTAGCACGAGCTAACCCTTCTTTAGTGGCTGTTGCATTGTTTGTGAGGAATAAAGTGTGGCAAGCCGCTAATACTGTCAATACCATTTGCCCTATTGCAGCCTTAATTGGGTCACCGCCTGCGCCACCGAACTCTAAACTCTCCTTGTAGAATTTCACAGTGACACCTTTTTCGTTGAGTTCGCGTATGAATGCCAACACTTGCTCTGTATTACGTCCTGCTCGTGAGATATCGTGTATATATAAAGTATCCCCTTTATGGAGTGCTTTAATACAAGCTTGCAACCCCTCGCGGTTTGCAGTGTTTTTGCCACTTAACTTATCTTCAAACTCTAAGTCGAAGTTAATACCTGTTTCGAATAACTGACGTTCAGTGTTTTGTGATTCTGTACTGACTCGGCGGTAAGCTACTGTTTTACTATTCATAACATTTCCTCTCTAAATTTGTTTTTCATAATCATTTGGTATGTGTGCAGT
>JABXKT010000111.1 GCA_013619155.1 Desulfobacteraceae bacterium | reverse complement strand
GGTCTTTGCCATCGGCCCGGGCGGTGTGGTCCATCTTGGGAAGGATGATCATCTGCTTGTGAACGTCTATTTCGAATCGGATGCTGAAAACCGACCGGAGGGGAACCGGTTCAATGCCCGTTATGTGCACCATTTTTAATCCGAGGGGCCTGTTTTAGATACGCCAACCAAGCTGACCGTCGTTGTGTGGCGGCGGGTTGGTTGGGGGAGAATCATCGAAAGATAGGTGATGGCAAGCCGTCTCTTATAGGTGGCAGTTTTCAGCGCACACCCGGTTTCTGCCTTGGGATTTTGCTTTGTATAATGCCTGATCGGCTTTTTGTATCAGTAATTCAGGTGATTCATTGCTTTGCTTTCTAAAGGCGGCGATACCGATACTTGTCTTGACCCGTATAGGCGTTCCTTTCCAAATAATGGGTTTTTCGCTGAGGGCCTTTCTAAATCGCTCACCAATCGTTATCCCCTGATGCCCCGATGTATTTGGCATAATCACGGCCATTTCTTCACCCCCGTATCGACAGGGTATATCCCCTTGGCGCAGACAATTTTTCAGGATGAGGGCTGTCTCTTTCAGGACCCGATCGCCGGCAGAATGGCCATGGGTATCATTGATAATTTTGAAGTGGTCCAGATTCGCTATAAAGATCGCAAAATCAGAGCCACAACTATGGGATCGGCTGATCTCGTTCTTTAAGGCATCGTGAAAATAGCGTCGGTTAAACAACCCGGTAAGCGCATCTGTGGTTGACATTTCCGCCATTTTTTTGACGGCTGCGACGGCTTCGTTTTTTAAACGATGTTTATCCAGGGCATTGTGGATGGCTCTGTTCAGTGAACTTACATTTAACTGGGCTTTGGGCAGATGATCGTAAGCCCCGGCCTGAATGACTTCTGAAGCAATGGTTTCACTCCCGGCAGTAGACACAATAATCACAGGAATGTTCGCGCCCTTTTCTTCAAGCCTCTTTAATAGATCCACGCCTGTTCCTGAGGGCAGCATATAGTTCGTGATAATCAGGTCAGCACTCGTTGAAAGTTGGCATGCCTGGTCGATATCACTCAGTCGATTTGCCTTAACCCCGTCTATCTCCGACAATACACGCATTAAGATATCAGAATCGACATCATTATTTTCCACGACAAGCAGGTTTAATGTCCGGTCAAGTTTGATGATTTCTCTACCACCGGCATATGTCTGAGTATCATGATATTTGACGGCTTGAATTTTTTTAACGATACTCGAAATCCGATTTCCCGACTCCCAGATTCGTGTCATATATTTTTTGATAGAGTCGGGCACCTCCTGTTTCATATAGAGGAGTTCAATACTTCCTAACATGGTCATGAGAGGCTGATTCATCTCATGGGCAGTGGCACCTGCCATCTGGAGAATAACTTTAAGGCGTTCTTCTTCAATGACGGCTTTTTGCTGCTTAAGAATTTGCGTATTGGCTTTTTCCAGCTCAAGAACATAGTGGCGAAGTTTTTGATCCGAATCTTTTTTATCGATCGCATAGTGGATTGATCGGTTTAAAAGTTTGCCGTTGATATCGGTCTTAACCAGATAATCGGTGGCTCCATTTTTCATGGCTTGCACCGCAATCGTCTCGTTACCCTGACCTGTGAGGAAAATAACAGGTGTATCGGAGCCTTCCTGTTCCGCTAATTTCTCCAGAATCTCAATGCCGTCCATATCCGGAAGATTATAGTCAAGAAGGACGCAATCAACGCTTTCGTTCTGGAGGAATGCCAGGCAATCTTCACCGCAGTCACACTCTTTAAAGTGATATTCTACGAAGTCAGCCGACGACAGCAACCTTTTATAGGCTTCTCTGTCTTCCGGGCTGTCATCGATAATAAGAAGTGTGATGATCTTAAGCATCAGAATTTCCTCTTGGAAAAACGACAATTTCGAACCAGAACTCTTTCATTCGCTGGAGTGTATCCACAAGAGCGGCTATATTGACAGGCTTGCAGATATAGCTATTGGCACCGGCCTCATAACATTTCTCGATATCACTCTGCTCAGAGGAGGTCGTTAAAATAATAATAGGAATTTTTTTTAAATTGGGTGTCTGTTTGATCTCTGTCAGAAATTCCCGGCCATCTGTACCTGGAAGGTTAAGATCGAGCAGAATAAGACCTGGCTTTGGAGATGATGCCGGCTCTTTATAAGCCCCTTTTCGAAACATATAATCCAGAGCCTCGTCGCCGTCTTCGCACCGGAAAATCGGATTTACAAATCCGGACTTTTTGAATGCCCTTGTTGTTGCCTCGAAATCTTCCGGGCTGTCCTCGACAATCAGGATTGGCTGCTGAGCCCTTTGTATCATGATTATTCTCCCTTCAGGGTAAAGTAAAATGTAGAGCCTTTGCCCTCTTTGGATTCAACCCAGATGGTTCCCTTGTGCCGTTTGATGATCTTTTCAACGATGGTAAGGCCCGCTCCTGTCCCCCCGCCGTACTTGTCACGGCCATGAAGCCGTTTAAATATGCTGAATATTTTTCCGATGTGCTTTTCCCGGATACCGATGCCGTTATCCCTGACAAAAAATACCGGGTGATCGGAATCGGAAAGATGCGGTTTTAACCCCGTACACGGATCATCCTTTACTATACCGATTTCAACCCGTTTGAGATCGTTGTCATTGTATTTGATGGCATTCGTCACGAGGTTGTAAAAAAGTTCTCCCACCCGGGCCTCGTCACACTCCACCGTGGGTAGGGTGTGTATGATATGGATATCAGCTCCCTTTTCCGATATGGATGGGATGATACGATCAATGACATTGTTTACGGCGATATTAAGGTCAACCGGTTTGATGGCCAGTTCAGTTCGTCCGACCTTCGAGTAATAGAGAAGGGAATCGATGAGACTCTCCTCTCTTTTACAGAGTCGCACAAGGGTTTCCAGTTTGGATTTTCCATCTTCATCCAAAATTGTCCCGTAATCTTCCATGAGAAACATGGAGTAATTCGCAATACCTCGCAAGGGTTCTTTCATATCATGAGACGCAATATAAGAAAAATCATCCAGTTCCTTGTTGCTTCGTTCAAGGGCTCTGTTTCTCTCTTCAAGCTGTGCGAGGATCTTCGTTTTTTCGGATATGTCTTCAACAAACAGCAAAAGGTGTGGCCGTTTGTTTTTGTATAACCGTGTCAGTTTGCAGTTAATCCAGAGTTCCTTTTTAAATGAACTGATCACATGAACCTGGTTGTCTCTTTCACAGCCGTCGGCCAATACGGCGTTGGCCTTTTCATGAAGGCCGCTTTTTTTCCAGGAGTCAATCGCATTGAAATTTTGCAGCAGGCACTCTTCACGGCTGGCGCCTATCAATATCAGCATGGTCTCATTGGCAAAGATACACTGGCCGGTCTCTTCATAGACGGCAATGCCCATGGACGGGGATGAGGTGATCCGTTCATTGAGTTCTTGGGTCTCGATGATCTCTTGAAGTATCTGTTTTTGCTTTGTAATATCTCTAAAAACTGTTTCGATTGCCGTGGTCTTACCGGTACTGTCTTTCACAACTTGAAGATTGCAGTCAGCAAAAAGTATCGCTCCATCCTTACGTTTCAAGGATAGGGAGTACGCCTCAACCACCCCCATTTTTATGAGCCTTTTCCTGAGGGTTTCTGCAGTCTCCCGGTCTATATGTATATCCTGGATAATGTTTTTCGTCATTAAATCGTCCACAGAATCATAGCCCAATCGCTTGGCTGCGGAAGGATTTGCCAGAAGAATATCTCCATCACAAGTGGTAAGCAGATATCCGTCCTGCATAGTCTCGAAGATTCGCCTGAATTTTTCTTCGCTCTCTCTCAGGGCCTTCTCCATCTTTTTTTGCTCTGTAATATCCCGGACATATTCGACCACCCCTATTTTTTTGCCTTCGTCGTCCTGCATGGGAAATGCAAAAATCTCCAGGGCGCCTTCTCTATCTTCGCTGGCCATATAACGAAGCTCACTCTTTTCCATCGTCCCTGAATTCAAAGATCCGAATCCCACGCACACCGGGCAGGGCTCCGACCTGTTATGATATACTTCAAAGCACTTTTTTCCCTCCAGAAGCCTTTTATTCGGGTACATCTGATTCATTGCCGTGTTAACCCGTACAATTTTAAATTGGCTATCCATGACGCAAATACCGTCTTGGATCGATTCAAGAACAACTCTAAGGAAATGTTCATTTTCGGTGAGTTTTGCATTGATTTCGTCTCTCAACTGAATGGCCATGTTCAGTGATCGGTTCGATTCCTGAAGGTCGCTTGTTCGTTTTTCAATTTCGGCCTCCAGATGTTCCTGCCAGTTCTCTTTTTCCTGCCTGTGTGTCTGAATGGTCTCTGCCATGCTCTCCATGGCGCGCGCCAGGTTTCCCAATTCATCTCGGGTGGATACGTCGATCTGTTTAAGCGGCTTAATTCTGGCAGGAGCCATAAGCTCATCACCGGACACGGCATAGATAATTGTCCACTGCCAGGGGGCAAAAAAGTGGCCGATGTAAATCTGATTGTTGGATTCAATCGTCAAGTGACCCTTAACATAATCATCGGGACTGGCCTTAATTGTTTCGGCCACAGCTAACCAAGCTGCCGAATCCTCATATTTTTTGCTGCAATACAGGCGTTCTCCGGCTGCACCGAATATCATCATGTAGTCGGTTTTGTTATGGTGAATTTTGTCTGCATCGGAAAAAGAGATCTTCTGGTAACTTTCCACAAATGATTCGACATCGGCGAGTCCGTGTTTGACCAGTGTTTGATACTTGTCCGATACACTGTCCTCAACATAATTTTGAAGCGCCTGCTGGAAAACCTGGTATACGGCGTCATGGATTCCCCGGGTACTTGTTATGACGGACCATGCTCCGAAAGCAAATATCACCAATGCAACCAAGGGCAATATCGATACGCTTATTTTTGTCTGAAGTTTCATGCTCGCCCTATTTGTATAAGTGTTTCCCTGCAAGCTTGATTATATCCGAGGGGATCACGATGCCGTATTTCAAGGCGGTCCCTAAGTTCACGCCCAGTTCGAAACTGTGTGGTGGAACCACAGGAAGGTCAGCCGGATTGCTGCCCTTTAAAATGGCATCCGCCAGCCTGGCGACTTCTCTGCCGCTGCCCTCTATGCTCGGGGTGAGATGCATCAAGGCCCCTTTTTCAACACTTTTAAGCTTTGTCCCCATAACAACCGCTTTTTTTGAATGACCAATCAGGAGTTCCGAGTATTCCACCAGTTCCCCCAAAGGGCCGGATGGTTCCCACCAGTAATCGACCCTCTCTTCCAGTGATTCTACCCCTTTTCTTACCTCTCTCAGCATATCGGAGGTCCCTTGGGGAACCTTTCGATATTCAATGGCGTAAGGGATAAACTCAACATCAGAACGCTTTTTTGCGGCATCTTGCAACTCCCTTAAGTCACCCATAGAGGAGGGATAGCTTGAGTGGATGAAACCGATTCTGATTGGTTTTTGCCTTTTTGTTTGTTCGAGGAGGCCCATAACCATATTGATACGGGTTTGGCGGCTGATTGTATGGACCCGTCCGGTAATATTGGTTCCCGTGGGCTTTCCAATTTCATGAATCAACCCGGCACCCACGGGGTCAGAGACGGTCATGAATAGAATCGGTATTCCGGTGCCATTAAGTAATTTCAACGCTGTCTGGGACGCCAGTGTTGCATTGGTCACGACAAGGTCGGGGCGTTTTTTCCGGACAGCCGAGGCCAAAAGGGTTTCTGCCAGAGCCCTGTCACCGTTTGCCTCCAGAATTTGCAAGTCCATGGTGGTCCCGTTACGGTACCCGAGTGATTCCAACTCCTCGAGAAACCAGCGACTGTGTGCTTTCACCACCGGTACCGGCATGGTTTCAAGAAGCAGTATCCGTTTTCCTCCATCGGCATATGAGATCGTTGCACTGTACCAGAATACAAGCGCCCAGAAAAAAATCCAAAACCGTGTTTTTAGCGTGTTAAATCCCATCATTATTTCAGCTTGTTTTTCTCTGTGCGTTAAATATAGGTATGCATGACTAAAATTATATTTTTCTACAGGGACCTACGGCTTCGGCATAACGGTGGATTTTTCTCTGGGATGCTGCGCTTCTATCCCCTTGCTTTAGCCACAATATTTAAGTTGTTTTCTTTTATATCGGCATTGGATGGAGGTTTCTGCAGGAGTAAGTTGGTGCTGTCACTGTAATTTTGACAATTGTCCTCAAAAAATATTTAAATGATTATGTCGGCATGGCTAGTGAACCGTCTCTTATATGGGGGCATTGGTCTCATGCCGAAAAATCGATGGAAGATAGCCTTGGATGCTGGATTTCTCATTATATGGAGGGATCAGATCTTCGGATTCGACGTCGGGTTTATGCTTTGGGCGGGGAGGCTCTGGTGGTTTAGGAGCGGGCCTCCGAGGAGGCCCGCGTGGGGCGAGTAGATACGGATATTACAGCCGGACCGTTTTTACGGCGCTTTTTGCAAAAAAAGCGGCCTGCCGGAGGCGTATCCGAATGGGTATTGTTATTTTGAGGGAAAGAGGAAGTCGAAGGCATCTTCCTTGAAGGTGGCCCGTCTCTCCATCTCTTCTTGGGCCGCTTCAATCTTGGCGGCAAGGGCCGGTACGGCATTTTCAAGGATTATCAGGATATTTTCTGAGTCCTGGGCCGTAAAGGAGGGAATTTTCCAGGTGTTGATATACGACTCGGACACGGCCATGGAGAGGACGGCCGCCATGCCGGGCATGATGCCTCCGCCACCCACCACATCGTGGAGATCCGAGGACATAAAGGTGATTCCGCCTGCATCCTGGCTGACAATAACGGCCAGCTCGCCGACGATGCGCACCTTCTCACGGGAGGTTGTCGCGGTGGATAATTCATGACCCAGTTCGGCAATGCGCTCCCCTAACTCTCGGGTCGACCTGGCCATATCTCCGGTGCCCCGGGGGTAGGCTGTATCCGAGGAGATGCAGGGAAGACCTGCGGCCTTTATTCCTTCGACTAAGGCGGTGAAGACCGTGTGGTTGTCGACTTCCTTGTTCATGCGTACCCAGAATATCTCCTCGGTGAGATCCTTTAAGGCGGCCGGTGCATACGCCTTGCCTTCGAGGATGATGGTGGGGATAGCGTCCAGGCCGAGCTCTTTCATGGCGCGCCCCTTGTCCCCGAGCATGATGTTGCCCTCTAGATCCTCGTCCGGTCCCAGGCCGCCCGCACTGGCGTTGAGGATCGCCATCACCGATACAGGCACGGCATCGATCTCGAGAACGGCTCCGATGACCTTGCCGACCTTCCCGGGCATATCTTCAACGCCGGTGATGAGCTGACCCGGGTATCTCTTCTCGAAGGTATCGATGACGGCCAGGCAGGTGGCGGTCTGGAGGGCAACGGGAAGCTCTAAGACGCCCTGTCCATAGATTCGTCCGAAGGCGGCAAAGGCGACATGCTGGCTGTATACGGCATCCAGGCCCATGGCAAGGCGGGCCAGGGTGGCCTCGTAAGGTGTGATGCCCCTACGGGTTTGTGCGGTGCCCGTGCCGCCGCCTTCGGTCCTCACGGTGACGGTACCGGTCTCTGTATCCGCATCCACCGAGGTGATGACTGTGCTCACGGGAAAGGCCCGTCGCAGAAGGCAGGCGATGACGGCAAATCCTGCCGAGTCGTCCTGAACAAAACCGAAGTTGGTGTGAACATGGCCAGCGCCGACATGGCCCGTGATGCCGATGATACCTCTGGATAAAGTGCTTCTGGAAATTTTCATCATGTATGACTCTTTTTATAGTGGTTTTGGGTATATTCGCCTGGGACGGCTTTTTTTGGAGATTCAAGGGGGAGAGGCTGATTTTTATCGGCCTTTTTAAATGGCGTGGGGTGCGTCAGACATGTTCATGGTGACGCACCCCACGCCGTTTTAGGCGGCTTTTTTAAAAAAGCGACTCGCCGGGGCCCCCGAAGGGGCGATCTCATCTGGGGGAAGAGAGGTTTACAGTCCTGGCAACCAGAGGGCGATACCGGGAATAAACACGATGGCCATGAGGGCCAATACCATGGTGAGGAGGAAGGGCATCACCGCCACACTGAGTTTCTCAATGGAGAGGTTACTGATGCTACACCCCACGAAGAGGTTGACACCCACGGGAGGGGTCAAAAAGCCCATGGAGGAGGTCACGATCATGACGATACCGAAGTGGATCGGGTCCATGCCCAGGTGCTTGACCACCGGCAGGAGCAGGGGCGTCAGGATGAGGATATTGGCCAGGGCATCCATGAATGTTCCCATGACCAGGAGAAATACCAGGATGATGGGGATCAGGACGTAGCGATTGTCCGAAATGCCTGAGAGGATATCCACGAGCTGGTTGGGCAGATTGTAGAACAAAAGGATCTGGCCCAGGGCCGTGGCGGTGGCCACCACCAAGAAGATGGAGGAGGTGGTCAGGGCTGTGCCCGTGAAAATCTCGGTGATTTTTTTCCAGGTGAGGGTTCGAAGGATCAACCCTTCCATGATCAGGGAGTAGACCACGGCAATGACGCCCGCTTCCGTGGGAGTGGTAAATCCGCCATAGATGCCGCCCAGAACGATGAGGGGAACCATCAATGCGGGAAGGGCGGATTTGAGGGCAGAGAGCACCTCGGAAATCGGTGCCCGTTTTCCGGAACCGGTAAAGCCATATTTTCTCGACAGAATATAGCTGCAGAGCATCAGGCAGGCCCCGATAAAGAGGCCG
Source organism: Desulfobacteraceae bacterium (assembly GCA_013619155.1). GTDB lineage: Bacteria > Desulfobacterota > Desulfobacteria > Desulfobacterales > Desulfolunaceae > Desulfoluna. The sequence goes on along the minus strand of JABXKT010000111.1, from coordinate 30,046 downwards.
GGGATAACACCTGCAATAAAGAGATCACCGACGGATACTCCGGCGGTGGTTCCATAGATAATCAGGGGCACACTGGGGGGGATGATGACGCCCAGGCAGCCGGCGGCGGTATTTACCGCCGTTGAAAAGGACTTGCTGTACCCCTCCTCCTCCATGGCGGGAATCATGATGCCGCCAACGGCAGCCACGGTGGCGGGGGCGGAGCCAGAGAGTGCGCCGTAGAACATACTGGTCAGGACGGAGATGTGCGCCATCCCGCCTGTGATATGCCCCACCAGGGACCGGGAAACCGCAAGCAGTCTCTGGGCCATGCTCCCTTTTTGCATGATCTCACCGGCCATGATGAAAAACGGAACCGCCATGAGGGGAAAGACATCCAGGGAGGTGACCATTTTCTGGATCAAAAATTCGTAAGGCAGCAGATCGCTGAAGGTCATACCCACGGCGACACTCATGCCGATGGCGATCCCGATGGGCAGACTCAGGAGGAGGAATGCCGCAAGCGAAACAAATGTTAAAATAATTGCCATATCCATAGGATCAGGTATTCCTTAATTAATTTCTATTATTGCAGGGTCGAACTTACCTGTGATTACCCCCCAGAGTCTCTCCAGGGTTCGCAGGGCCATGAGACCCATACCTACTGGAATACTGAGGAAAACCCAATACATCTGAACCTCAAGGGCCGGTGTCTTCTGGCCTGTGGAGGACAAAAAGAGGACGAAATTGATGCCCCATACGGTGGCGCAGACACAGAAGACAATAGTACAGATATAGGATGCGATGGTGACGGGTTTGGCGAATTTCCCCCCGAACATGCTTCGGGCAATGGTGACCTCCAGATGGCGGTTCATCTTGGTGGCGTAGCTGCATCCCACATACACGGCCCAAATAAAGAGATAGCGTGAAATCTCCTCGGACCAGTCGAGGGAACTTTGAAGCACGTATCTGTTAAAGACCTGTACTACGGTTATGCCTGTCATCATAACCAGCGCCAAAGAGGAGAAGATCTCCTCGCATCGGTTGATGATGGATTTGGTCGATTTTATCATGCTGATGAGCTCCTGTGGCCGGATATGCCGGATGGGTGATCCTGTCCGGCATATCCGGTTGGTCTTTATTACTCGGCGATGGTGGCCTTGGCTTCTTCAATCAGCTTTTTACCGATTCGTTTTTCGAATTGCTTGTAGACACCTTCCGTCGCTTTTTTCCAGCGGTTGCGCTCTTCGGGGGAGAGGACGGTCACGGTGACACCCTTGGCTTTGAGTTTACCCAGGATCTCTTTTTCACCGTCGCGGATCAGCTTTCGTTCGTAGAGTTTGATCTCTTCGAAGGTTTTGAGGACCAGTGCCTTGTTTTTGGCATTTAAGCTATCGAGGAAGCGCTTGGAGATCATCACCAGGTGGGGGCTGTAGAAGCTGTTTACGATGGTCACGTTGTTGTTAACTTCAGGGAAGTTGTTGTGCCATGCCAGGTTCAGGTCGATGTCGATGCCGTCCACGGTTTTCTGCTGAAGGGCGGTGTACACTTCACCCCAGGAGATGGGGGTGGGGTTCAGGCCGAGGCTCTTCAGCGTGGCGATATGTGCTTTGGACGGGGTGGAACGGATCTTCAGGCCCTTGGCATCGGCCAGATTGGCCACGGCTTTTTTGTTGTTCCAGAGGTTACGGAAACCGATTTCGATATAACCAAGGCCAATAATACCGCTTCTCTCCAGGGCCTTGGTGGCATTCATGCCGATGGGGCCGTCGGTGATTTTATCGGTTGAGGGGTAGTCGGGGAAGAGGAAGGGGAGGTCAAAAATCAGGAACTCATCGGAGAAGGGAGACAGGTTTGAGGTACCGGCAGATCCCATCTGGAGCATGTTGAACTGGAGGCCTTGAACAACGCTGTCAAAGTTTCCGAATTTTGAGCTGTCAAAGATATCCACGCGGAACTCGCCGTGGCTTCGCTCTTCGAGAAGTTCTTTAAATTTTTCAAATGCCTGTCCCATGGGGTGCTGGGGGACGTTGGGGTGGGCAAGCTTGATCACAATGGGGCCTGCTACCGCTGACGAGGTGGTCAAAAACAGAGCGATCATCAGGGCTGCAAAAATTGTTTTTAATCGGGTCATCCTCAACTCCTTAACTCCTGTTTGTAAAAATGTCCGAAAAGCCATAAAGGTGGGCTTCCGAGCTGTACCGATACACACATCAAAAACCGGAACCGCGTACCTGCTTTGCAGGCGATGCGTTGAATTTAATCCGTTGTATCGGCCCGACTCCAGGTCATATCATCGTATCCGAGAGGGCGGCGTTGCAGTTCCGTCCCCTTTAGGTGATGGCCATGGCCGTGGAGATTTTCATGGCCCCAACATGAGATATACCCTCTTGCTATGAGTCCTTTTGAACTTTGCCATGAATATTTTTGAATGAATTGTGTTTCTATAATTAGGTATGATAGGGTGCTTTGTAACAAAATAAAATATTCTATAAATATTTATATAATGCCTATCTAATATGGGTATTGACCTCCCGTGGGCCGTTGATGCGTGGATCTATGCCGACGGGCACGACGACACAGACGGTGAAAAATATTTGAAAAACCTATTTTACCGGACCTTTATTCTCCCTTTTCATCCCATGGCCCCGTTTTGAAATAGGCCCATTCAGGACGATAGCCGGATGTTTCCTGCCGGTATGATGCGATGAGGACCTATGGATGCCCTTTAAAAAAATAGTATCGATACCGGGGTATTGGAGACAGAACCTCATGGTACGTCTCGCCGGGTCGTTTCTGATTCTCTCCCTGGCCATTGTGATTCTGGTGGGATACATCGCCTATCGTCAGGCCGCCGATGCCCTCACCGCATCGGTTTTTAATCGTCTGAATACGGTGGCGACATTTAAGACCGGTGAGCTGGATCGATGGGTGGAGGACCGCATGCAGGCGGTGGCGTTTTTGGCGAGCCTGCCGGAGGTACGGGATCCGGCGGAGGTCCTGCTGACACATGGGACCTCCGATTCCGCATACCAGGCGACTTACAAGGCGCTTACCGGGTTTATGGAGTCTATACTTTTGGCCGGCAGGTCGGCTCCCAAGGAGGTATTTATCCTCACCGATGCGGGCGGTCAGATCGCGGTCTCCACCAATCCGGATCGGGAGGGCCTCTACCGGCCGAAGGACCTCTATTTTACCCGGGGACGACAGGCTACCTTTGTGCAGGGCGTCTACGCATCTCCCCTGACCCTGAAGCCGACACTGACCATCGCCAGCCCCCTTTTCGATGGGGCCGGACAGCGGCGTCTGGGGGTGCTTGCCGTGCATATGAACCTGGATTATATGGATCGAATCATTCACGACTCCTCAGGGCTGGGCAGGAGCGGTGAGTCCTATCTGGTGGATTCGTTCAGCGTCTTTGTCTCGGCGGATCGTTTCGGACGTCAGGAGTTTCCACGGGGTGTTCATACCGAGGGCATCGATACGGCGGTGATGGGCCACAATGGCGCGGGACTCTATCGGAATTACGCCGGGGTTCCGGTGATCGGTGTGTACCGCTGGCTTGAGGAGCGGAACCTGGCCCTTCTCGTGGAGATGAGCCAGGATGAGGCCCTGGCGCCGGCCCGAAAACTGGCCCGGATTATCCTGCTCGTGGGGGCCGCCTCCGCCTTGTTGTTGACCTTGGGAGTCTATGGGCTGGTCCGTCGGATCGTACGGCCCATCCAGAGTATCGCCGATACGGCCATGCAGGTAGCCGCTGGGAATATGGAATCGGTTGTGCCCGTCCTGACGGAGGATGAGGTGGGGATACTGGCCCGCTCCTTTAATCAGATGATCGGGGAGGTGAAAAAACACCGCGAGTATCTGGAAGAGCGGGTCTCCGAACGCACCGTGGACCTTGAGAAGATCAATGCCCGTCTCCAGCATGAGGTCGAGGTGCGCCAAGGGGCGGAGGATGAGATACTGGCATTAAACGATGGACTCGAGCAACGGGTTTTTGAGCGCACCTCGGAACTCTGTGTGGCCAACGACCTTCTGCAACGGGCCAAAGAGTCTGCTGAAGGTGCGAACCGGGCCAAGAGCCGGTTTCTGGCCAATATGAGCCATGAGTTGAGAACGCCTTTAAACATCATCCTGGGCTTTTCCCACCTCATGAACCGGGATGTGCATATCACCGGTGACCAACAGGACTCTTTGACCACCATCACGCGAAGTGGTGAACACCTTCTGGCCCTGATTAACGATATTTTGGAGATGTCCAAGATCGAGGCGGGTAGAACTACCTTGAAGCGCCAGAGTTTTGACCTTCACCACACCCTTGAAGGTATCGAAAAAATGATGCGTAACCGGGCCGATGGCAAAGGGCTGCGGCTGACGGTTCAGGTGCCTTCGGAGCTTCCCCGGTATATTCGTACCGATGCCACCAAGCTGCGTCAGGTACTCGTCAACCTCGTGGGCAATGCCGTCAAATTCACGGATAAAGGCGGCGTGACCTTAAGGGCGTGGTGTGCGGAGGACGGCTCATCCCGCCTCTTCTTTGAGGTGGAAGATACCGGTGTGGGGATTGAGAGAAGCGAGACAGGGGTCATCTTCGATGCCTTTTCCCAGACAGAGTGCGGTGAGAAGGAGAGGGAGGGGACGGGGCTGGGGCTGGCCATCAGCAAGCAGTATGTGCATCTCATGGGGGGCGAGATCTCTGCCGAGCGGTGTGTGGAAAAAGGGTCTCTTTTTCGTTTCGATATTGAGTTCGAACCGGCCGTTATGGCTGAAATTAGCACAGAAAATGCCCCCCGCCGGGTGATGGGTTTAAGGCCGGACCAGCCGGAATGGCGGATTCTGATTGTGGAAAATAATCCGGAGAGTCGTGAATTACTGAAAAAATTGCTCTTGGTTGTGGGCTTTGCCGTGCGGGAAGCGGAGAGCGGACCGGAGGGGCTCTTACTGTGTGAACAGTGGCGGCCGCATCTGGTCTGGATGGACCTTAAGATGCCGGGGATGGATGGATATGAAACCACCCGGAAGATTAAGGCGGGATCTAGGGGAGACACAACCACGGTCATCGCCCTGACGGCCTCTTCATTCGAAGAGCAGAGGGCCGAGGCCTTCTCATCGGGCTGTGACGATTTTATCTGCAAGCCCTTTGGGGAATCGGAGATCTTTAGCGCCATGGAGCGGCACCTTGGGGTGCGGTATATCTATGGGGAGGAGCCACAGCTGTCCGATGTTGCCGTTTCCAGAAAGGGTGGCGGCGGTCTTCTGGAACCTGGGGCCCTTGCTATCCTACCGGAGATACTGGTTAAGGAGCTGGGTGATGCGGCCATGGCCTGTGATGTTCAGATGGTGGGATCCGTTATCGACCGCATCGGACAGGTCGATGCGCCCATTGCCGATGCCTTGGCGGAGCTGGCGAATGACTTTCGATATGATGGCATTCTCTCTTTGATTAAGGCGTAACTATGTCTATGACCTGCCGGAAGCCACGCTTTTGACCCCTTTGATTTGTTTGATTGCTATATATACGAATTAAAATTCGTAAGAGTTCATACCTTTATCCGGAAATGATTTTTTTTGATCGAACGGAGACGTTATATGGAGATGGATTCCACTCTTTCACGGGGCGTGCATCATGCGGAGGGAAATATCCTCGTGGTGGACGACAACCCGGAAAACTTAAGAATTCTTGTCAAGGTGCTGACAGATGCCGGATATAAAGTGCGTGCCGCATCCACGGGAGGCCTGGCCCTGGGGGCTGTGGGACGTTCCCTGCCCGATTTGATCCTGCTTGATATCAAAATGTCGGGTATGGATGGGTATGAGGTCTGTCGACGGCTCAAAGGGGATGGTCAGACCTCAGGGATCCCCGTTATTTTCATCAGTGCCCTGGATGACCTGGAAGATAAGGTCAAAGGGTTTGATCTGGGCTGTGCAGATTACATCACGAAGCCCTTTCAGTTTGAGGAGGTTCTGGCCCGTGTACGCACCCACCTGGATGTTTACACGCTCAAGGGGCAGCTCAAAGAGAAGATCGGGCGTCTCCATCATGAAATCACTGAACGCCAGCGTCTCGAAGTGATGCTGCAGGAAAAGCATGATCAGATGGAGCAGAGGGTGGTTCGGCGCACGGCAGAGTTGAAGGAGAAATCCAGATACCTCGAGGAGGTCAATCAGGCGTTGAAGTCTATGCTGGATCACAGGGATCTGGAAAAACGGGCCATCGAGGAGAATATGGCCATCAACCTGAAAAGATACGTGAAGCCCTACCTTGTTCAGATGAAAAAAATGATCTGTGAGGAGGAGCAGATGACCTGCTTGAAGATTATTGAGATCAACTTAAAAGAGCTGGTGGTGCCGATTCACAACAGTATCTCGTCGAAATATATCGATTTGACACCCACGGAGATCAAGGTGGCGGATCTGATCCGGCAGGATAAGGGGAGCAAGGAGATTGCCGAGCATATGAATCTATCCATCAGCACCGTCTCAAATTTTAGGCACAATATCAGAAAGAAACTGGGACTGAGTAACAAGAAAACCAATCTCAGAACCTATCTCTCCACCCTTTCCTCATGAGTGGGACTCCCACGTGATGATTTTGGAAAAAAAGAGAGAAGATAAGGATCATAAAGAGAGGGTGAGGCGATTCGCGACGTTTTTTGTTCCGGAAAAGGCGTATTCAGTTCAAATCAGTGTGCGTAAAATTTTAGCTCTCATCGTTGAAAAAGTGGGGACCGAAAGGGGAAGGCGCCTCTTCCTTACACCATGCCGATGTGGGAACTCGGCGGGTGACAGAGTGAAACGCTCCTTTTTATTAGGTGCATCCACACGCAATGTATCGATAAGGAATGACCATGTTTAGACCGTATTTTTTTCCACCTCGGTTCTGGCCCGCAGTGATCTTGAGTCTCTTAACAGGGGGATTGCTGTCCTGTTCCCCCCCGTCCCCTCTTGCGGAGGTACGGATCGGCGTTATCGCACCGCTCACCGGGGATTCCGATGCACGGTGGGGAAAATCTTACGTGAATGGCGCCATGCTGGCCGCCAGCCAGATCAATGATCGGGGTGGCCTGAAGGTTGAGGGACGCAAGATGAAGGTGGTCCTCACCTTCGCCGATAGTCAGGGCAATCCACAGGTCGCGCTGACTGTGGCACGAAAGCTTATTGCCCGGTATAATGTGGCGGCCCTTGTGGGTGCTCCCCACAGTCAGGTTGCCATCCCTGTGGCTGCCCTGGCTGAAATCCGGCATATCCCGTTTATCACCTCCATGGCCACCCATCCCGATGTCACGACGGGTAAGGCCTTTACCTTTCGGACGATCTTTATCGATACATTTCAGGCCGAGGCCCTCGCACGATTTGCTGTGGGTGATCTGGATGTGAAAAAAGCCGCTGTGCTGTTTGATGTGACCAATGGTGACAGCAGTAGCCTGGCCGGGCTCTTTAAGAAGCAGTTTGAAGCCTTAGGGGGGCAGGTGGTGGCCTTTGAACCGTATATCTCTGGGGAGAAGACGTGGACGCATAATTTTGAGGCCATCCGGGAGAGTGGAGCCCAACTCCTCTTCCTGCCCAATTACGGAAATGTGGTCCCTCTTCAGGCGAAACTGGCGCGTAAGGCCGGCATCGATATACCGCTCATGGGGGGGGATGATTGGTGGGGCGTTGAGACTGGAAAAGACCGCCTCACCTTAGAGGGTGGCTTTTTTAGCACCGACTATGTCCTCGATCTCGGCGGCTTGGAAAATCGGGCATTTTTGGCCGCCTATCGCGATCAGTATAAGGTGGACCCCAACGACGATGCCGCCCATATATATGACGCCCTGGGATTGCTTTTCACGGTTGTTGAGGCCCAGGGGAGCACCGATCCGGAATCCATTCGGGCCGGGCTGGCAGCGGTCCGAGATTACGCCGGTGTGACCGGGATGATGCAGTTTCGAGGCAGTGGCGATCCCGTGAAGAGTGTCGAGATTATTCAGATTCGTCAGGGCCGTTTTGTCCGTTTTAAGAGGATCGATCCCTAAGATGGGGGTGACATCCATTGTTCCGTGTCGATTCTCTAACTTTTCAGCTCCAAAAAAAAATCTGATTACCACTTATTCTCAGCCATCATTCTCAGCCATCACTGTGGTCCAATTTGGTACCTCCATATAATGAATGGTTGGTACCATAGTATCCAGCTTGATGATCGTCAATATGTCTTATTAGCGCCTATGGGGCCCAGTCCCTGGCCGCCGGAGGCCTATATTTTCTTTTCAGATGAACCCGCTTACCGCACATGTGGCTGTAAAAGGATGGTAATCAGGAAAAAAAATGCCTTCCAGCGGCACGGTGTGCCACCTTGAAAGCGGTTTGCGGATGCGCTTTACCCCTCGTGCCTCGGGTCAAATCACATTCGCCTCAACGATGTAACATCAGGGTTCAGCCATAAAAATCTGTTTATTAAACCCGATCTTTTAAATCAGGCAAAAGTTTGGTTCCGGCAGGGCCGCCGGAGGCTGATTTTTATTAATAAGAGCCGAATAGTTACTCGATTTTTTGAAAATCGTTTATAGCCCCACGGGTACGCCATATGAAAAGCCCCTTTTCCCGAGATATCGCCTCGGAAAAAGGGGCTTTTTTTGTAACTATTCAGCGGTAAAATTTTATCTCAGGGGGCCGGGTTAGACCCGGAACTGCCCCACGAGGGTGTGCAGTTTTTCGGAGAGCTCGGAGAGCTCCACCGCCTTGATGTTGATCTGATGGCTCGCCTGGGCGACCTCCTGGGCCGATTGGTCCACCCCGGTGATCTCATTGGATATGGCGACGATCACCTCCGAGCCCTGGTTGATATTGTGGTTCACATCCTGGATGCCCTGGGAGGTCTGGGAGATATTTTCGGCAATCTCCTGGGTGGTCGTCGCCTGCTGCTCCATGGCATCGGTGATGGATGAGACGATGACGCCGGACTCCTCGATGATCGCAAGGATCTGTTCCACCTCGGCCACGGTGGCATCGGTGGATCCTTGCATATTTTCGATCTGCCCCTTGACCTGCTGGGTCGCATCGTCGGTCTGCTTGGCCAGCTCCTTGATCTCTGTGGCGACGATGGCAAACCCTCTCCCCGCCTCTCCGGCCCGGGCCGCCTCGATGGTGGCGTTGAGGGCCAGGAGATTGATCTGGGATGAAATCGCGGAGATCACCTCGGTGACCTTGTTGATCTCCAGGGCTCCCCGGCCCAGTTCATCAAGCTTTGCCGAGGCATCGCCGGCCTTGGCCAGGGCGGCCTGGGAGATGATGCGGGACTCTTCCGATTTTTTGGCGATCTCATGGATCGTGGCCGTCATCTCCTCGGTTGCCGTTGCCACCACATTGATGTTGGTGGCCGTCTGTTCACAGGCGGCGGCCACGCCATCTATGTTGGTGCTCATATCCACCGATCCCTTTGTCACAATCTTCGAGTGCTCGGCCATGGATTCGGAGCGTCCCGTCATCTGGACGGAGATGGCGGAGAGGTCGGTAGCCGAGGCATTGAGGGTCTCTGAGTCGGTGACAATTTGCCGGATCAGCTTCTGGAGTTTGTCCATGAAGAGGTTGAAAAAGGTGGCCATCTCGCCCACCTCGTCTTCGCCTCTCACCTCCAGGCGTTTTGTCAGATCTCCCTCGCCGTTGGCGATATCTTTGAGCATGCGTACCGTTCTGCGGATGGGCCGTACGATGCCGCCGGCCGCGTACCAGAGAATCAGGATGACGAGGATGCAGGTTCCCACGCCCACAAGGGTCTGCCAGATGGCACTGGTCTTGCTCCGGATGGTGAGTTCACGGTTGATGGCCATGGCATCGGCCAGGACCGCCTCTTTTTTGATTCGGATCATCACTGCCCACGGTTTGCCGGTGCGGCCCAGGGTGATGGGGGTGATCACCTTGAAGTGGCTCTCTTCGGGGTCGAGGCGGGCGAGGTTTTCGCCTGCCTGAATGGCCTCGATATAACGTTGCCATTCGTTGCCGATGACATTTTTCACATGTTGGCCGATGAGCCCTGGATCTTCGCTGTAAGCGACGACAAGGCCCCTATTGCTGATGATGATCACTTCGCCTTGGCCTTTAAACAGCGCTTTGTCCATATTTTCGGAGAGCTTTTGTACGAAATTGAGATTGTAATCGGAACCGGCCACCCCATAAAAGGTCTCGTCTATGACGATGGGAACGGAGAGGGTGGTTAGCCATACCTTTTTTCCCTGGACGATATAGGGGAAGGGGTCCAGAACACTCTCCAGGCGATTCTCACGGGGGCCGATATACCAGCCTCCCTTGAGGACGCCGTTGGGGTGACGCTCTTGGGTGTCATACTCCACCAGGGGCTGAACGGCGATTTTGCCATTATGGTCGCGATTCCAGTACGGGGTGAATCGTCCGGTGATGGCGTTGTTTCCATCTCGTCCCGTTTTGAAATCGGCATCGTTGCCATCCAGGGCGTTGGGTTCCCAGCAGGAGTAGGTGCCGTTAAAGTCGGGGTTGTTTTGAAGAACCCTCAGCAAGATGGCATTGATCTCATCCCTACCCAGGTGAAGGGCATGGGGCCCCGAAGTCTTCGATACCGTAAAGATATCGGCCATGGTCCTGGCTGCATCGATGGCCACTTCGAAGTCGATTTGAATTTTTTTTGCATATTCACCGGCCATACTCTCGAGGCCGTTTAAGGATCGCTCTTCGATGAGGCGTGCGACGCGTTTATTGATAAACTTTTGATTCGACCGGGCGCTATAGAGGTTATATCCCACCAAAATAGAGGAGAGGATGACCAGGCAAACGCCAGCAATGACAGCAATTTTTGTTTGAACCGATTTGAATTTCATTCTTCACCCCTTGATGCGACGGTGCCATTTTATAATTTCATATCGGTTGCTGGCCTTTAAGGCAGGCATTTATCATCGTGATGATAAACGTGTCTCCTTTAAATAGTCAGCCACCTTTATTCGTACCGTGTGGATTGAGTCCCTAGATGGCTTGACGACTTTAAAATAAGTAAAGTGATAGATATGGCATACACTATGGCTATAGAAAAGTATAGAGGGGGCTGATTTCATTTGGGTAAAACAGATATAAATCAGTATTTTAAATTTATTTTTTTACTTTAAAAAGAGAGCGTGTTTTTGTGTGTAAAAGATAAAATTTTACTTAAAAATTATGATCTTAGTGAAAAGAGGGCAGGGAAAAGATATTCTTTAAGGCCTCTTTTAAAGCAGTCGATAACTTTAGGGGATAAATGGGGCTGGATTTAAGGAGGGGGCCATTAAAAAAATAATTTCAAGGGCGGTTCGGGATGTGTCTCTGGTGGGGTATTTTTTGAAACAGTGGGGCACGGATCTCTTTCATATCGGGGGAGATGTCGGTAACGGTCATTTTTTTAAGGTCCTGGATGGGGAGAGGCCAAAGGGGCCTCGCCCTTCGTCTCCATTACCTTAGGATGGGGGCACTAAGGCCCAGTAATCATCGATGTGTGCCTGGATGGCCTGAATCTGCCCCTCATTTCCCGGTAGAAAGAGGGGGGCGAAACGTCCCTGGGATTTTAGATATGCCTCTACCGGCACCCGTTTTTTGGGAATGAGGGTATGGACCACCTTTCCGTCTATATACTCTTTGAGGGGCCAGATTCCGGTATTGACGGCCAATTTTCCCATGTTCACGGCGTGGGGCGGATCAAAATGCCACCCCGGAGGGCAGGGGGCGAGCATGATAAACATACGGGGGCCCTTCATTTTTGAGGCTTTCTCTATTTTTTTTGCAAGATCCAAGGGGAATGCCGCCGTGACGGTGGCGACATAGGTGGGTTTGTGGGCCGCCCAGATGGCGAACAGATCCTTTTTTACCCCATGAAATCCTTTTGTGCTTGTGGCCGTTTTTGCCCCGTAAGGGGTGGATCGGGAGTATTGATGCCCGGTGTTTCCGTACCCCTCGTTATCGTAGCAGATGCAGATAAAATCGAGCTGCCGGTCCATGGCGGCCGATGTGGCGGAGAGGCCCATGCCGCTGGCCGATCCGTCTCCGGTGAGGACCACTACCTGCATCGCCTCATCGGATTGTCGCCTCTTCTTCTCCATGAGTATATCCAGGGCATCTCGGACCCCTTGGGCACCGGCGGAGGCACAGGCCATGGCCGTATAAAGCCAGGAGCCCTTGAAGGGCGTGAAGGGGTAGGTGGCCAGAAGGGTCATGCATCCGGCGCCATTGACGAATATGCTCTTCTCTCCGAGGATATCGTAGATCTGATGCACCCCGGCCAGGGCGCCGCATCCGGCGCAGGTGGGCGTTCCCGGGGCGATGAGGCGATGCGGACTGAGATCGGTGATTTTTTTTATGGTCGGTTTATTCATGCCCCTCTCCTTTCTGGGTTTTCGTGGGTAAGGCGTGGCTTCCCAGGGCTGTGGCCTGCATTTTCCTGACAGAGGCCAACTCCGCTTGTGTAAATAGGAGGCGCGGGGGTGGGGTCTCTCCCCGTTCCATGGCATGGTGGGTGACGACAGCCATCTCCCGGAACTCGGCCCCAGAGATATCACGGCCCCCCAGCCCCCCGATAAAACTGGTGATAGTGGGGGGCGCCCCGGGGCGTCCGTACAGGGCCCCGGTGATCTCTCCATGAAGAACGCCCCCCCGTCCCGCCGCCAGGTTCTGGTCGATGACGGCCACCCCTTTTTTTCCGGTAAGGGCCTTGAATATGGCATGGATGGGTAAGGGGCGCAGGAGGCAGGGACGGACGAGGCCGATCTTCCATCCCTCGGCCCGGAGCTCCATGACGGCATTTTTTGCCTTGGTGGCAAAGGATCCGATCATGACAAAGACAATGTCGGCATCTTCAGAGTAAAACTCCTCGATTAGAAGGGGGCGTCTATTAAAGAGGGTGTGAAATTCCTCGGCGCTCTCCTCAAAAATCTCCAGAGCGTTGAGAGAGGCCTGGTGGGCCTGATACCTGAAGTAGGAGTAGGGTGTCCCTCCGAGGACGGCCACCCCGAGACTGGTGGGGGTCCTCGGGGTGAATTGGGTATCGTCATCCGTGAAGGCCCCCACAAAGCGTGTGGCCAGGGCCGCATCGGGTATGATAACCGGTTCTCGCGTAAAGGAGAGGTAGAATCCATCCATATTGACCAGAACGGGGAGGCGCACCCGGGGATGCTCGGCGATGCGGTAGGCCAAGAGGATGGCATCCAGCACTTCTTGGCAGGTGGCGCAGTGAATCTGAAGAAAACCGCTGTCGCGGGCTGCCATGATATCGTTGTGGTCCGGTTCCAGGGTGATGGGGGAGGCAATACCCCGGGATACGTTGACCATGACGAAGGGGGCGCGCCAGCCCGGAACCGTATAGATCATCTCCATGGCGTGGAGCAGCCCCTGACTCGAGGTGGCCGTAAAGACCCGAACTCCGGTGGCCGCAGCGGCCCCGGCGGCGGTCACCATGGAGTGTTCGGAGTCTAAGGTGACGAGGCGTCCGGTGAGTTCACCGCGATCGATCCAGCCAGCCAGGGTCTCCATGATTTCAGTTTGGGGGGTAATGGGGAAAAACGGCGCATACTCCATGCCGGAGAGCCGGGCTCCCCAGGCCGCCGCCTGATTTCCGGTGAGCAGTCTTCGTCTCATGGGGGGTCTCCTTTTTCGGGGTCTCTCTCCTCGGGCCGGACTGTGATGGCCCGTCTCGGGCACTCTTCGACACAGATCAGGCACCCCTTGCAGTGGGCGTAGTCGATGACGGGGGCGCCCTCTTTATTGACGGTGATGGCGCTGTCGGGGCAGTGCACCGAGCAGTTCCACCAGCACTTGCCGCATCGCGCATCGTCGATGACGGGCCTTACGCTTCGCCACAATCCGGTGATGACTCCCCGGCTCGTTTCCGGAGAACGGATGGCGGGGGCGCTCATGGATACCGGGTCCCATGGGAACTCGATCCACTCCGGTGGTGGGGCCTTGGACGAGGGCTCCCTTTTTTCCGTGACGCAACCGGTGTGCGCCTCCATGAGACGCCATCCGAACAGGGCACTCTGGCGATTCTTCGCCACCGCCTCTTCACCCAGGAGGACCAACTCCTCCTCCACGGCCTGGAGCAGGGACGTTTCGGTGACGATGCCGCAGAGTCGGGCCGCTGCACCGGCCCAGAGGCTGCTGAGGTGGCTCGGGGAGATCTGTGTCTCTCTAATTTTGTCCATATCCATGGTGAGGTGTACCCCTGGGAAGGGGAGGGGCGGTGTCTCGGCGTAAAGGGGCGGCATGATGAGGATCGTTTGGGGGGTGCATCCTGTCAAGAGACCGGCTGCGGGTATGGCCATGAGGCTGGCATCGGCCACCACAACGAGGTCCGGTACGGGGACCACACCGCGTTCGTAGATGGTTGTGTGCGAGACCCGGACATAGGCAAACATGGGGGCTCCTCGGCGTTCGGCGCCGTATCTCGGGGCATCCTGGACCTCGTACCCCTCAATGAAACAGGCTGTTCCGAGAATGCGGCTGGCCGTCTTCATCCCCTGGCCTCCCCGGCCGTGAAAACGTATGCGATACATGGTCTCTCCTTTTACCGCCCCCTTTTTTTTTGCGACTAAAAAAGAATCTCTTGGGGGCCCTTTGCGTGGGTGGTGAAAAGATGGGGGGCAATAGATGTGGGTCAGCTCTTCTTATATGCCATGAGACGAGTGCAGGAGGGGTGATGGTCTCTTTATATTAGCGGAAAAATCATTGAATACAAAGCGGGTTTATGGCGGAAGGGAGGCTTTGCTTGTGTTGCCTCTTGCCATTGTGCCGGGGTTTAATGTCTCAATTTTATTGAGGGGTGGATGCGATGCCGCCGGTCAGTCGGGCGTAAAAATTCTTCGTTGGCTCGCTCTCTTTCGTGTTTTTAGAATGTGAATGGTTATTTTTGATTTGTTGAGGAAAAAGCCGGATCTGATTTATTAGCCTGAAACTGAGTGCTTTTAAGTTGTTAAAACTATCCGGTGACAGTATAGCAAAGAGAGCCCGTTTTGAATTTACTTCACTGGGAAGTGAGAGCTTATCGGCATCTACTATTTTTATGGGTTTGTTGCGTGGGTTTACTCATCATTTTATTATCGGGCGATGGCCCGCCTCGCCTTGGGAGACCTCTTAATTTTGCGTGTTCTGTTTTTTTACGTTTTTTACCTTTATAAGAGGCGGGTTGTGCATTATGCCAGAATTCTGGACGCCCTCTGGGCGCGGTTTATACAAAAATTGGCGGGTGAGAGGCGGGGCGTATGGGCAATGGATGGCATATATCGTCCATCTATGGACGATTGTTTAGATCACCAGGCGGTGATGATTGATTCTCTGCCGGTTTTTATCTGGTTTTTTACAGATATAGATACTTACGGTCGAGTGAATAATCACTATGCAGATCTCCTGGGCGTTCCAAGAGAGGCGATTGAATGTAAGTGTATCGATGACTTTTGTCCGGCGAAAGATGTCGATGCATGCCGGCAATCCAATCGCGATGTATGCGAATCGAAAAAAACAGCCTCTTATGACATGTGGATTTTGGATTCAAGGGGCCGTGGACACCTGATGAAGATTATCAAGACCCCTCGTTTCGATGAGAGGGGGAATCTTCTGCATATCATGTGTGTGGGGCTGGATATCACAGATAGCCGGGATCCAGAGATTCCCCTGATCCCGGGTGAGGAAAATTTCCAGACATTCATCGAAACCATTGATGATATTGTTGTGGTGGGCAATTCTGAGGGAGAGATTATATATGCCAATCCGGCGGCCTCCGTTCGGCTGGGTTACACGCCGGATGAACTGTGCACCATGCATATACTCGATATGCATCCTGAATATGTGCGGGAGGAGGCTGTCACCCTTTTATCCGAGATGTTACGGGATAAACGGACGGTATGCCCCTTGCCCCTGATCAGTAAGAGTGGTCGCCTCATTCCCGTGGAGACACGTGCATGGCCTGGTACGTGGAATGGTATTCCGTGTATTTTTGGCATCTCCAAGGATCTGAGTAAGGAGCAGGAGGCGTTGCAGGAGTTTGACCGGTTTTTTAGAATGAATCCGGCCCCGATGGTTGTGAGTCGTGCGTCTGATCGGATTTTGGTCAATGTCAATGAGGCTTTTTTGAAGGACCTTGGCTTTTCCCGGGATGAGGTTTTGGGCAAGACGAGTTCCGAACTGGGGCTCTTTATAGCTGAGGAGGATATGCACCGATCGGCCAAAATGCTCTTCGAATATGGCCAAATTCGAGATGTGGATTCTAAAGTAAAGGCAAAGGATGGGACGATTCATGATGGCCTCTTTTCGGGTGAGATCATCGAGAGTCAAGGTGTGACATATTTTCTGACCGTTATGATCGATATTACCGAGCGAAAACAAGCCGAGGCAGAGCGTCAACAAACCATCGAAGCGCTTAGCCTCGCCCTGAAAGAGATCCAGACCTTGCGTGGCATCGTCCCCATCTGTGCCCATTGTAAAAAGATCAGAAACGATACGGGGTACTGGGACCAAGTTGAGACCTATGTCTCCCGACACACCCAGGCCCAGTTTTCCCATGGCATATGTCCTGAATGCATGAGCGCCCTCTATCCCGATTTTTCCCATGAAGGGTTGGGATCTTTAAAAACCGAATGTGAATAAGGCCGTTGACTCTTTTTTCTTAAAACCTCTTCCCACCCTTTTTTTCCTCCCCTGCCTTATATGATAAAAAAAAGAGCGATACCTGGGGTCTCTTTGCCCATGGATCGCTCTTTTTTCCCCAGTATAGTGGATTAAAGTTCCCTGTGGGGTGTGTCGATATGGTGATGCATATGAACGTTTAAAAAGAGAGGGTGACTCTGCCGTTGATTCAGACTCGCGATATGATCCTTAAGAAATAAAGGAAAAAGGCCCTTTGTCGGCCTTTTTTTTTCTTTGGTTTTAAGGCCTTTGGGTCCTGCTTTTTTAACGGGGCGGGATCGTTATCGTGGATTTTTATTGCTGGGGTGGGGCCGATCTTATGTTTTGAAGAGGTTGGCTGCAGAGGATCGCTGGGAATGCTGGGGGGTCTCCTTCAGCCGGGCTGTGTGTGGAACGTCTGCTGATATTATTCGAAATGGGGGGAACGATGTTTGCATCCGTAAGTCTTAGAAAAAAGTTGATCTCTGGGTTTACACTTCTGGTGGGGGTCCTCTTGGTGGTGGGGTTAACCGGGTATACAAGCTTGAATCGGGTGATCGACCAGGCCGATGAGGGGTATTTGACCCTTGAACTCGATGCCGAATTAAATGGCCTGATCGGAAAACAGATGGACTATGCCATGGAGGGGACGGATGAGCAGTATACGGCCTTGACCCATGGACTGGAGGGGATAAAGGGCCGGGTAGATCGTCTCGGGGAGGTTTTTGGCGAGAGCGATGCAGTGAAAGGGCTCATAGAGGGGAGGGCCCTCTATACCACCCACCTGGACTCCTTAAAAGTCGTCAAGAAGAAGAAGGGAGCGCTTAAAGGGGCTCTCTTAAGAAGCGCGGCCCAGGCCAAAGAGATTATGGTGGCCGAGTCATCCCAGGTCGAGGCGTCTACCCGCAGCGAGGTGCTTGAGAACAGCGCCTACTACCTTAAAAAAAATGCGTATGCCGCCGTTCGTAACCTGATGGATGCCGCCCATGATGCCGTAAAGGCCATGCATGAGGGGGGGATCTCGCGAGATGATGCCCTGGCCGTGGTGCGTAAGATGCATTTTGACGGAGGGAATTACTTCTTTGTCATGCAGCCTGATTTTACCCTCGTGGCCCACGGGGCCGATAATAGTCTCGAGGGGATGGATTTTTCCAAGATCCGTGACAAGAAAAATGGTCAGACCTTTATGGTGGATGTGGTCAGCGGGGCGGTGAAGGAGGGCTCCTCGGTGACGGAGTACTACTGGAGCAAGCCAGGCATGGGGGATGCCGTTTTCCCCAAGGTGACGGTAGCCAGGTATTACAAGCCCTGGAATATGGTGATCTGTACCGGTATCTATATCGATGATATCGAGACAGCGGGCAGAGAGCTCAGTGAGGTTATCGAAAATGGTTTTAACCGTCTGACGCAGATCGATGAGGTCACCGATTCTCTCATGGAGGCGCGTCTGGGGGTTTATAACTATATGTTGTTTCACACCGACTCCCAGGCGGTGAACAAAGCCCTTGGGGATCTGATGGATATGGATGCGGCCACCGATGCCGTCAAGGTCTCGGTGGGAGAGTACCATGCGGCGTGGGATGATTATGTGGTTCAAGATACCCTTGAGATGGATACGGGTAAGGCGGCTCAAGGGGTGATTCATCAGGCATCTACGGCCATGCATGTTATGAGCGGGAAGGCCAAGGTGGCCTTTGGTGAATCGGCTGCCTCGGGAAAGATGGTGATTGTGCTCTTTATTCTCGCCGGGGGCGTTCTGGCCATAGGAGCGGCCTTCATGCTTATCGTCTCCATCACCACCCCCCTTAAGCAGGCGAGTACCATGCTGCAGGATATCGCCGAAGGAGATGGGGACCTGACCCAGCGTCTTCACGTCTCCAGTCGGGATGAACTGGGAGAGATGGCCCACTGGTTTAACCTCTTCGTGGGCAAGCTTCAGAAGATGATTGAAGAGATTGCGGGCAATTCCAAGACCCTCTCCGACTCGTCATCGCGCCTCATGTCTCTGGCCGGTCAGATGGCCCAGGGAGCCGATAGCACCTCGGCCAAAGCCCACACCGTGGCGACGGCATCGGAGCAGATGAGTGGCAATATGGACGAGGTCGCCCGGGAGACGGAGCAGTCTTCCGCCAATATCAATACCATGGCCTCGGCCACCGAGGAGATGACCTCCACCATCGGGGAGATCGCCCAGAACTCTGAATCGGCCCGTGCCATTACCGGCGAAGCGGTGAATCAGGCCAAGCGGGCCAAAGAGAAGGTCGGGGCCTTGGGTGATGCCGCCCTGGCCATCGGGAAGGTCACCGATACCATCGGAGAGATCTCCGGGGAGCGTATTGGTGGGGTTCAGGCCTCCACCGACGATACCGTCACGGAGATCGATGCCATCGCCGAGGTGATCGACAAGGTGAATCAGATCGTCATCACCATCGCCGCGGCCATCGAGGAGCAGTCTGTGACCACCGCGGAGATTTCGGGCACGATCAATCAGGCCTCTTCGGGGATTCAGCTTGTCTCGGATAAGATTCTTGAGAGTACCCGTGTCTCCCGGGATATGGCTGGAGAGATCTCCGATGTGAACGAGACAGCCGGAGAGATGTCCGGGGTGACGACCCAGGTCCAGACCAACGCCTCAGAGCTTCAAGACCTTGCCGATCAGCTTATATCCCTGGTGGGCAGATTTAAGGTGTAGTCTCGGTCCATGGAGGATCTGTTTTTAAAAAGCCCCCTGGGGTGCTGAAAGGCACCCCAGGGGGCTTTTTTTGTGGCAATGGGATTTTAAAAAAACGTCTCTGGTCAAAGTAACCCAAAAAAGGGCCTCCGGCGGCGAGGTGAGCCACCTCGAAAGCGAGTGACCGCTGCGCTTTGTCCCCTCGTTCCTTGGGACAAATCGTAGCGGTATTCTTATGAAATTTAGATAGTTATTTTTATCAGTGTCCTAAGGTATTCGGGCGGGTATGATCCTGCTATATCTCTAATTTTGTAAATAGTGACTGCCATGGGGGGGCAAACGGCTAAAATAGGCGTTTTTTCGATTAAATAGACACGCCCGGTCATGGTCATTATTAAAACCTGTTTGGCACCCTTTTGTAAAAGCAAAGGCCCCCGGCAGGGCCACCGGAGGTACGCTTTCACCGCACGACCTCCGGCGGCGAGGTGTGCCACCTCGAAGGCGGGTTGCATATGCGCTTCACCCCTCGTGCCTCGGGGTAAATCGCATACGCCTTTGATTTTTTGATTAAATTGAAGTGACTTTCATCTCTGTTTGGCAAGCCCGATTTTTCAACTCAGGCTGTCGCAAAACGGCGGGGATTTTTTCTCGCCTCTTCTTACATCCGTCTCATCTCCACACGCGGTCCTTTTCTAAAAAAGAGCCCTCGCCTCCAGGCGATGAGAATGGGTTTTTTATGGGCCCCTACTTCGGCTGTATACCAGACGGTGATGCCGTCAATGGTTGTTTTAAGGTACGCGCTTTGGCCTGAATTTTTATAAGGGGGTGCGCCCCGGCGAACTGCCGGGACCGGCTCAGGTGGCCTTCGGGCGGGGCCTCAGCCGCTACAGGCCTTGGTGCTCTTCATATATAGGGTGATGGCGTTTCCCTCTTTTTCAAGGGCGCATCGGGCCTCGTCGGTGATCTCTATCATGGGGTGCATCGTATCCTTATGAAAAAGTAGGGCCCCGGACGGATCGTCGGGGGGTATGGGTTGAATGGGCGCCCTTTTTTATTAGTGCACCGTTACATCGAAATCTGGTTTATCCGTTGTGTAGACCTTCTCCTTCATGACCCAGGCCGCGGCGGTGAATATGTAGAGGCTAAAAAAGATGTTGGCGGTGACGATGAGGGCCGTGGAGACGGGGTTATTCCCTAAGGCGGGGAGAAGGGCCGGGACGATATACCCTTCGAAGAGAAAGACGAGGACGCTTAAAAAGATGAGAAAAAAGGAGTCGGACACATTGCCAAAGAGGCATTTGATACCGGTGAAGATGGCGTGTTTGGACTCTCCCGTGATGAAGACCAGGGGGAAGACGTAGATGGGCAGAATTTTTAAGCTCACCATGATGGTGTAGAAGAGGGCCTGGTGATTTTGGGGGAAGACGAGAATGGAGAGGAGGGCGAAGATGGGCATGACCATCAGAACGAGGAGTAGGGTCGTCTTAAGGTATCCGGGGAGATGCTTTCGGATGAGGGCAAGGGCTGGTAAGGGGGCCAGGCCAAAGATACGCTCAATGACTCTTCCGAGGAAAAAGGACATCATCCCGTAGCTCAGGCAGGTGGAGAGGGCAAAGTGGGCGATGAGTGTCCCCTGGTCTTTTGTCTGCCCCTCCATGCCGGAGAAAAAGGTGTCAATGAAAAGGGTCAGGGCGATGAAGCCCAGGATGAATCGGGTGAGGGGCAAGATGGTATCGATGACTCGTCTGGCGTCGTGAAGTCCGTATACGTGCATGGATGATTCCTTGGCTGGTCGTGTATGGGAAAGAGAGCGTGGGCCCTTTAAGTGAGGTACATAAGGGGATGTCCGTTCACTGCCGGGGCCTTTTTTATTTGCTTATAGGGGCGGACGATTCGCGATGCCCCGTAGGAGGCGTCCCAGGATATCGGCTCCGGTGATCACTTTTTTTGTCTCCCCCCACAAGATGATGAGGTCATCGTCGATGACATCGTCGTCGGAACGCTCTGGATGCACCTTCAGCTTGGGCAGCACCACCCCCAAGGGCAGGGCACCATTTGTGGTGAGGATGGGGCGGTGGCAGTGGACCATGGGGTGGACGGGGGGGCTGTTGAAGAGGACACTGCGCAGAAAACTGTCGGAGTTAAGGGCCAACTTCGGATCGCCGGTCTCATCGATCAGGATGATCCATTTTTTCCCCGATGACTCAATTTGGTTGATAAACAGGGTGAATTCGGGTGTCCCCGTTGTGGGGAACATGGGGACGTTCTGGGTGAAGGGTAGAGAAATAATACTTAAAGGGTCGATGCACTCCCCCTCTTTGGAGATGGGAATGTCGTCCAATGCCAGAAAATTGATGGCACCCTTGCCCTCTACGGGGTCGATGTCGGATTGATCCGATTTCATGTGCATGGTGATGAGATGCTGCATATCGCGCTCACGCATGTAGTGAAACGACTCTCTTCCGAGCCATCGATCCAGCACCATGGCGGTGGGCTTGGCCACTACGTAGAAGAGACACTGGTAGAAGCGAATGAGGGGGGAGCACCAGTAGGCCATCTTCAGGGCATTCCTGGAGAAGTAGGCCTGGGGGATGATCTCTCCTAAAAAGGTGATGAGGACCGTGGAGAAGAGGAAGGCGGTGAGGCCTGTCATCACCGAGTTGGCCAGAAGGGCAAGGAGGACATTAATACTGACGTTGCCCCAAAGGATGGTGGTGAGCAGGAAGTTGGCGTCTTTGCGAAATTTTATCACCCGGGATGCGTGCTTGTTTCCTTGGGATGCCTCCACCTCGAGGCGGAGTTTGCTGACGCTGAAAAAAGCCAGGTTAAGGCCTGAAAAGATGGCGGACTGTGAGACACAAAGGACGATGCCCGCCCAGGTTATACTCTCTATCATGTGGGGTCTTTTTATTATTATATTATTTTATAGTTGAGGCTTCGGAACCTAAGGCGGTGCAGATGCCGGAATGGGCCGGAGTCAGACCTGCCGTCGGTCTCTTTATATTTTATATAAAGATCATATCTGAGACGATTCTGCCAGGGGATTTCATATTTTCTCTCTTCGATTCTAAGCCGACTCCCCCTTAAGGCCCGTGACCAGGTCCCGGAGGCCCTCTGCTGTCACCGCCTCCGGTGCCACGGCGTCTCCTACGGTGAAGTGGATTCTGGAGTAGAGGCGGCGGGGGCGCTTGGCGAAGGCCGATCCGTTTTTGTGACTGAAAAAGCTGCCCCAGAGCCCTTGAAGGGCCGTGGGAATAACCGGGGCGGGGGTGCGGTGAATGATCTTCTCGATCCCCTTCTTAAAGTCGCCCATCTCTCCGGTGCGGGTGAGCCTGCCCTCGGGGAAGATGGCCACGATCTCGCCCTTTTCAAGGGCGTCGGCGATGCAATCAAAGGCGGTGTGGTAGCTCTCCGGGTTCTTCTCTTTGGACGTGATGGGGATGCTATTTCCGGTGCGGAAGATAAAGTTCAGCACGGGGATGCCGAAGATGCCCTGGTCCATGACAAATCGGATGGGCCGTCGGCAGCAGCTTCCGATGATGAGGGCGTCCATGTAGCTGACGTGGTTGCAGACGATAACCGCCGGGCCCTGACTGGGGATCTTCTCCAGATTTTCGTGGTGGATGCGGTAGAAGAGGTGGGTGATGACCCAGGCCAGGCAGCGCATGGTGAATTCGGGCACCAGGGTGTAAATATAGGTGGCCACGGCGATGTTCATGAGGGTGATGGTGAGGAAGAGGGCGGGGATGGAGAGATGTAAGGGGCCGAGAAAAATCCCCCCCAGAAGAGCCGCTCCCACCATGAACAGGGCGTTTAAGATGTTGTTGGCGGCGATGACCCGGGAGCGGTGGCTCGCCTCGCTGCGGGTCTGGACGATGGCAAAGAGGGGCACGATGTAGAGGCCGCCGAAGATGCCGATGAGGACAAGGTCCGTGAGGATGGGAAGACTCCCCGGGGCCCTTAGAAAACTGAGGATGGAGTGGGGCGTTGCCACCGGGGCCAGGGTGCCGGTCAAGGCCAGGTGGATGCCGAAGAGGCTGAGACCCAGGGAGCCAATGGGAACGAGCCCGTACTCGATCTTCTTGCCGGAGAGGTATTCACAGAGCATGGAGCCGCCGCCGATGCCGATGGAGAACATGGCGAGAAGCAGGGTGGCCACCCCCTCGCTGCTGTGCAGGACCTTCTGGGTATAGGTGGGAATCTGGGTAACGTAGCAGGCCCCCAAGAACCAGAACCAGGAGATGCCGAGGATGGAGAGGAAGACGGTCCTCTCTTTTCGTGCGTAGCCTAAGGTGCGGATCGTCTCCCGGAAGAGGTTCCAGCGAATGGTAAGGGATGGGCAGGCCGCCGGCGCATCGGGGATCTTGCGGCTGATGAGCCATCCGCCGAGGGCCGTTGCCATAACGGCCAGGGCGGCGATGAAGAGGGGGAGCTGAATGAGGAGCCCCCCGGCGATGGTCCCGGCGAGGATGGCTACGAAGGTGCCCATCTCCACCAGGGCGTTGCCCGCGATGATCTCTGTGGGGGCCAGATGCTGGGGCATGATGCTGTACTTGACCGGGCCGAAGAAGGCGGACTGGGTGCCCATGAGAAAGAGGAGGGCGAGAAGGGAGGCGGTGCTCCCCATGATGAGGGTTGCGGCCCCCGCGCCCATTATGGCGATTTCGGCAACTTTGATGATGCGGATGAGGCGTGCCTTCTCGTATTTGTCGGCGATCTGTCCGGCAAGGGAGGAGAAGAGAAAGAAGGGGAGGATGAAGAGGCCAGCGGCCATATTCATCAGGATATCGGCCTGGCCGGCCTGGACCGTTCGAAAGGCCAGGAGCAGCATGAGGACGTTTTTAAAGATATTGTCGTTAAAGGCCCCTGCGAACTGGGTCCAGAAGAAGGGGGCGAAACGCCGGGTCTTAAGAAGGCTCTGGGGGGCGTCTGAGGTCTGCTGCATGAAGGTCGTCTCCTTGGGTGCCGGGTTAAGAAGATCTATTCATAGCACAGAAAGGATGGCTATTCACCGGCTCTTTTTTCTTTGAGTTTTTACGATTTTATGCCGGTTTATTGGTCATGGTTCGGCGCCGGAGCAAAAATAAAACAGACAAAAAGCGAGGCCTCCGGCGGCGAGGGTGGCGAAGCCACTTCGGCAAAAACACCTCGAAAATGGGATGCCACTGTGCTTTGCCCCGATCCTCGGGGCAAAGCACAGTGGCATTCTTTATGAGATTTTGTTTATTTGTTCTTTGCCAGAGCCCTGGATTTTGCGTCCAGGCGCGGGAATGCCGCTTCGGTAAATTTTTTTTTGATGATAGGCATACCTGCCTTTTAAGACATTTTTTATAGTGTATGTGAGGGGCCAAAGGCCCGTCACATACACACACCTGGGGTCCAGGGGCCAGTCCCTGGCCGCCGGAGGCTGGCGCTTTTTCACCGGTATGGCCCGTCTCATCGGGGGGAGAAGAAGGCGGCGTGGTTGGAGTTGAAGACCGGGGGATCGCCATGGACGATGGGGGCCATGAGGGGGTGCTTCTTGAACTCTTTGTCGATGAAATGGCGAATTTTGCTGCGATTCCACCCCAGAGGGTGGTGGAACTCGCTGTAAAGGGAGAGATCCCCCTCATAGAAGTTCTGGGTCTTTAAGGTGGCGGCCTCGGGGGCAAAGTAGGGGAGGTTGAAGACAGACAGATTTAAAAAGCCGATGGTCTCATGGTGGGCCACGGCAAAGTCTAAGGTCTTTCGTGCCGTGGCCTCGGTCTCTGATGGGGTGCCGAAGAGGAGGTAGACGTAGGTTTGGATTCCCACCTTGTGGAGGGTGTGAAGGGCTCGGGAGACGAGGGTGAGTTCAACGCCCTTGTTCATCTCGGTGAGGACGCTGGCATCCCCGGATTCGATGCCGAGTTTCAGCATCTGGCATCCCGAGGCCTTTAAGGCCCGGCAGAAATCTTCATCGGTGAAGTGATGAGTCACCCGGGCGAAGGCGTACCAGGGGGTGCAGAATCCGCTAGAGATGAGCCGTTTTAAGAAGGCCGGTCCCACGGAGTTATCGAGGATATGCACCATGACGGGCTTTAAATTTTCGACCAGGGCGGTGAGTTGGGCCACGGCATCCGCCTTGGCCACCGGTGTGTAGGGGTTCTTCTCGGCACGTTCCGGGCAGAAGGTGCACTTGCGCCACCAGCATCCGCCGGCGGTGGAGAAGGGGAGGATAAATCCTGGGGCGAGGTAGGGGGTCTCCTTAAAATCGCTGTAGTCCGGGGTATAGCTCTTCTCACTGGCATCGATGCCGAAGAGTCCCAGTATCTCGTGCTCCCCCTCCCCTGGAATCATCACGTCCACCAACTCTGTAAAGGGGCTTTTCCAGTTTGGCATGCGCATCCATGAGGTGACGAGGCCGCCGCCGAGGACGATGCGTACGGATGGGTATTTTTTCTTGAGAAACCCGATCATGGCAAAGGTGGTGAGGGCCTGGTTGAGAAAATTCATGGAGAGGCCCACGGTGGAGAGCCCTCCGCAGCGTGCGTCCAGCTCCTGAAATCGTTTTTCGAAGTAGGGGAAGTAGAGGTTGGATTCCGGGGTGCGGGCCGCCTCGATCAGGTCGGCACTTTTTACCGGGGAGAGGGTCTCACTCTTGTAGTTGGCGATGGAGGCCAAAGCTCCCTTGCCTTGGGAGGCCATCTGGAGCAACCGGTTGATCTCCCCGACGGCATTGCGGTAGCGGTCGATCTTCTCGTAACCGGCCTTGCCCTTGAGAAGGGCCAGGTTGCCCTCTTTTTTCTGGAGGGCCCGACGGCTCCAGCGGTCGTCGGCAGGGGGGGCGCTCTCTAAAAGATAGCTCAGCCCTTCGAGGCTCATGTCCACCGAGGTGACCTCGACTCCGTGGTGACGCAAGGCTCCCGTCAGTCGAGCAATACCGGCAGGTGGCTCGCTGATTTTGGTGGCCGGGGGGTAGACAAAGAGTATTTTTTTCTGTGTGGGGGGATGTGTCACGGATTCACTTAAAATAGGACTAAAAAGGGTGGTGTCAGGACCCGGAGTCGTGGGAAACTTGCGGGCAGGATCGATGCCCTGGAGTCATACCACGGCCTCGGTCGGCTGAAAACAGTTTACCATTAAAGATACGGCGTGACTATTGCGGCTCATTTTAATCGCACAGAGCCGCCTGAGGCCCATTTTTGGTCATTTTAATTATAGAAGGCCATGCGGCCAAAGCGTGCCTCCTGCGGCCCTATCGGGGGCCAAACTTTTGAAAAGTTTGATAAATAGCCCTTAAATGGTAAGCCCTGGTAAACCTAAAACCAAAGAGAGATGCGCCCTGGGGCACGAGGGGTGAAGTGTGTCTGTCACCTGCTTTTAAGGTGTTTTTGCCTCGCGTGGCTTCGCCACCCTTGCCGCCTGAGGCCCATTTTTTTTGGGGCCATTTTAACCATAGAAGGCCATGCGGCGAAAGCTTGCCTCCAGCGGTTCTGTCGGAAGCTAAGCTTTTGCTAATTTTTATGAATTGGGCCCATCATAGTGACAAACCTGGGGTCCAGGGGCCCGTCCCTGACCGCCGGAGGCCATGCGGTTAAAGCCTGCCTCTGGCAGCCCTGCCGGGAGCCAACCTTTTGGAAAGGTTGTCAAACAGGTTTTTATAGTGACTGCAACGGACCAACGGTCCGTTACAGTCACACACGTGGGGTCCAGGGGCCCCGGCCCTGGCCGCCGGAGGCATGTTTCTTGGTCACTTTAACCATTAGAAGGCATTTTTTTGAATTTGAATCGTTCCCATATGAAAAAGGAGTACGGCCCATGATATGCGCGTCATTGTTTGATCATATATCCTCTCCCCTTCCCGAAGAGCTGGTGACGATTCTGGCCACGGGAGATGGGGTGACCATCGAACGCATCGTCTCCAAGGGCCATGCCTCGGCCGAGGGAGAGTGGTACGATCAGGATCGTAAGGAGTGGGTACTGGTGGTGGTGGGGGAGGCGCGCCTTCAGTTCGAGGGAGAGGCGGTCTTTGGCCTTTCTGCCGGAGATCATCTTCTCATCCCCGCCCATGCACGGCATCGGGTGGTGTGGACCCCCTCCGATCGGGAGACGATCTGGCTGGCGGTGCATTTTAAGTGAGGGGAGGGCGCTGGGAGCCTTGTACATATTCGAGATGCTTTGTCCTTATCGGGGCATTGACAGGACGCCTGGCTTCTCTTATTAAATGAATGTTTAATTAATACCTAAAAGTTGCAAAGGGCGTTCCCAAAGGGTGAGCTAATTTCTGCATTTTCGGCTGCCGTAACTTTGATGACCAGTAGAACACATCATAAATACTCGTAATAGTAGTATTTTGGCCATGGCACAAAGCGGTGAATGCAACTTTTAGGTAATAGACGTGGGACAGGGGGGGTATGACAGGGCGAAAGAGACAGAGTGCAGAGGAGAGAAAACCGGCCATTTTACGGGCGTTTCACCAGGTGATCGAGGCCGAAGGCTTCGAAAATGCGTCGGTGGCCAAGGTGGCGCGGCGGGCTGGGGTCCATCCGAGCCTTCTCATCCATTACTTCGGTACCAAGGAGAAGATGGTGATGGCCCTGGTGGATGAGGTACTTGAGACCTACGCCCTCCTCTTTGCCAAGCTTCCCGAAGGGGGCGATCCCCATGAGCGCTTAGAGCGCCTACTCACCCTTCTCTGGAGTCTTGAGTGGCACGAGGCGGTTAATTTTTCTGTGGTCTTCTCCTTTCTCGCCCTGAGTCAGAGGCACGACTCGCTTATGGAACGGGTACGTAACCTCTACGGCCGCTACCGGGTCTACCTCCTGGAACAGATGGACCTGTTGTCTAAGGCTGGTGCCATCCATGTATCGGACCCCACGGCCTCGGCCGAGGCCTTGATATCCCTTTGTGAGGGTTCCCACTATTTTTGCCGGTACCATATCGAAGCGGGCACCTTCGATGCCCACTGTCGTCATATGATTCAGGCCGCCCGGCTGATTTTGGGGGTGGGGTGAATCGTTACCCAAATATTTATTTTAGCAAAATGGACGCGATGATGAGTGATGCAATGCGTGAAGAGAGATGGGAACCCCTCGTGGGTTTGGATAAAGGGTGTTTTGCCTGCGGTTTGGAGAATCCCCATGGTCTTCATATGACCTTTGAATCCAATGGAAACCGCCTTCGTTCCTCGGTGACTGTGAAGCGCCAGTTTCGCGGATGGAGTACCCTGGTTCACGGGGGGATTCTCTCCACCCTCCTCGACGAGGTCATGGGGTGGACCGCTCTTTACCTGACGAAGCGATTCACCCTCACCAAGGGGATGCAGGTGAACTTTAAAAAGCCGGTACGTATCGATACTCCCCTTTCCGTAACGGGGTATGTGAAAGAGCGGATAGGAGACCGTAAGGTGGTTATGGTGGGAGAGATATGGGATGCGGAAGGGGACTTGTGCGCCTCCTCGCACGGAGAGTTTGTCCTCTTTACCCCGGAACAGTTTGGCACCATGGGCATCATGACGGAGGACGAACTGACCGAGCTTGCCCGTGCCGTCTCCGCCATTGGTAGGTGAGAAGGGGGCATTTAGCGATGCCTTCCATGGTTAAAGTGATCAAAAAATGGGCCTCCGGCGGCCAGGGACGGGGCCCCTGGACCCCAGATTTGTGACTGTGATGGGCCAAAGGCCCGTCACAGTCACAACAAAAAACGTCTTAGGGCTTAGGTAAAAAATAAATGCACACGTTTAAGAAAAATGCCGCTGTGATTTGACCCGAGGAGCGGGTTAAGGCGCTGCGGCAATCCGCTTTCAAGGTGGCTCACCTTGCCGCCGGAGGCCGTGCAGTGAAAGCTTACCTCCGGTGGCCCTGCCGGGAGCCAACCTTTTGAAAAGGTTGCCAAACAAACTTTTACTGTAACGGAGACGGACCTTTGGTCCGTCTCCGTTACAAATCTGGGTCCAGGGGATTTATCTCCTGGCCGCCGGAGGCCCTTTTTCTGGTCACTTTGACCATAGAAGGCTTTTTTGCCCGAGGACACGATTTTATTAAGGAGGGTGCATGGCAGGTGATTTGATGTTTTTGGCGGGGCACAGGGCCTATGAGAGGATTCAGTCTCAAGGACTCTCCCCCGATGATGTGGCCATGGTGGTGGGGGCTTCCGGAGCGGCCAAGTGGCTGGTACTCCACGGTTTGGACTCGGCCCTTTTCGGTGATTGGTTTACCGGTCGGCAACGGCCCCTGCATCTGTATGGTACCTCCATCGGATCGTGGAAATCTGCGGCGGCGGCTCAAAAGGACCCGGTCTCCGGTTTCAACCGATTGGCCCATGCCTATATCCATCAATACTATCATGGAAAGGTGACGCCGGCCCAGGTGACGCGGGAGGCCCATCGCATCATGGACGCTACCTTCGGACCGGGAGAGGCCGAGGCTATCTTGGATCACCCGTACTGCCGGCTCCACCTCTCGGCCGTCCGCTGCTCCGGGGCCCTGGCATCGGAGCACCCGTTGATCCTCGGGGCCGGGCTCGCCAAGGCCTGGGGGATAAACCGTCTCTCCCGGAATATGTTTCGCAGGCAGTGTCGTCCCACCCTCTTTTCTGACGGTCGGGATTGTTCCCCCTTTTCAAGCGGTGGGGAGTTTCCCGGAGGCGAGGTGGCCCTCACGGCGGAGAACCTGCGTTCGGCGCTTCTGGCCAGTGGCGCCATTCCCTACGCCATGGAGGGGATCCAGCAGATTCCCGGAGCTCCCGATGGGGTCTATCGCGATGGCGGTCTCTTCCACTACCATCCCGCCTTCGATTTTCTGGGCGGGGGGGAGG
>JABXKT010000283.1 GCA_013619155.1 Desulfobacteraceae bacterium | reverse complement strand
CTCCCGTCCCCCCTTCCCCTCGGCACCGACCATCACCACAGAAAAAGCCCCGGCCCATGGGGTGGCCCCTTTCAATTTTCACGCCACCAGCAACCATCCGGAGTATCTCCACGTAAGCCAAGGGACGTGGGTACTGATCCGGGAAAATCGCATGGACGCCGTCATTCGCATGGAAAAAGGGGAACCCGAGGCGGTGGAGGCACGCCGGCTGAGACAAGGCGATGCGGTGGTGGTGGGTCGAGGGGAGGAGGCAGAGACAGGGGTCTACATCCACACGGATGGCTTTAGTCCCCCGGACGATGAGAAAAATAGGGCAAAGGGGGGGCAAAAATTTGCCTTCATGACCCGGGGCAGCCGGGAGACGCCCTTTTCAGGACGCTACGACCACCTTTACGAGATCCTCCGCCACGAAAGAGAGCATGGCTTTATCGCCTGGGTCCTGGGACCGGCCGTCGCCTTCGACAAGGACAGCCGGGACGCCATGGCCGCCATGATTCACAACGGGTACTGCCATGCCCTCCTGGCCGGAAATGCCCTGGCAACCCACGACATGGAGGCCGGGCTCTACGGCACCGGTCTCGGCCAGGATATCTACACCCAAGAGCTCAAACCCGCCGGCCACTATCACCACCTCGACCTCCTCAACCGGGTGCGTCATGCAGGCTCCATCCCCGAGGCCATCACCCACCTGGGCATCACCGATGGGATCATCCACGCCTGTGAAACCACCGGCACCCCTTACGTCCTGGCCGGCTCCATCCGAGACGATGGCCCCCTGCCCGAGGTCATCCCCCACACCGGCCAGGCCCAGGATCGCATGCGTCATTTCGCCAAAAAAGCCACCTGTGTCATCACCCTGGCCACCCAGCTTCACACCATCGCCTTCGGCAATATGACCCCCTCCTACCGGGTCATGAAGGGGGGCCAAGTCCGCCCCGTCTTCTTCTACGTGGTGGATATGAGCGAATTCTCCATCGACAAACTGGCCAACCGAGGCTCGGCCCAATCCACCGCCATCCTCACCAACGTGCAGGATTTTATGGCCCATCTGCGCAACAAGCTCGCGCCATGAGCCCTCTTATCCGTATCATCGGCACGCCCATGGACCTTGGCCAGGCCCTTCGGGGAGTCAGCATGGGGCCCGATGCCCTTCGCTTCGCCGACCTGGAAAAGGCCCTCACCCGGCTGGGCTACCGGGTAGAGGACAGAGGGAATATCCACGTCCCCATCGGGGGCACCGTGGCAGAAAAAGATCGGGTCACCGAAATTTTCCGGGCCTCAGAGGCGTGCTATATCGAGGCGAGGACGGCGATTCGGGACGGGGCCCTACCCCTCTTCCTCGGAGGCGACCACACCATCTCCGTGGGCTCCATCGGAGGCATCACCCACGACGCCCCATGCGGAGTGGTCTGGGTCGATGCCCACGCCGATTTCAACACCCCGGCCACCTCACCCACGGGGAATATCCACGGTATGGGGCTCTCCATTCTCCTGGGGGAGGGGCACGAGGCCTTGGTGCACTGCGGGCGCAGCGGCCCCAAAATTCGCGCCGAGGATGTGGTGCTGGTGGGCATACGCGACCTGGACGCCCTGGAGAGAGAGCGCCTCTCCCACTCGGGCATCGCCGTCTACACCATGCGCGATATCGATGAGATGGGCATGGGCCGCGTGGCCCATGAGACGATAAAACGTCTCTCCCACCTCCCACGCATCCATGTGAGCCTCGACATGGACAGTCTCGACCCCCCCGGGGCCCCCGGGGTGGGCACTCCAGTCCCCGGCGGCCTCACCTACCGGGAGGCCCACCTCCTCATGGAGATCATCGCCGACTCACACCATGTGGGGTCCATGGATATCGTAGAGATCAACCCCATCATGGATACGGCCAACCAGACGGCCCGTCTCGCCGTGAAACTGGCCGTCTCCCTCTTCGGAAAGCGCATCCTTAATAAATAAAGGCAACGATTCAGCCCCAGAAAAGAGGCCGTCTATGGTCAAAATAACCCGAAAAAAGCCTCGGTTGGCCAGGGAATAGATCCCCTGGACCCCAAGTTAGTGGCCATGACGGGCCAAAGGCCCGTCATGGCCACTATCAGAACCTGTTTACCAACCTTTTCAAAAGGTTGGCCCCCGGCAGGGCCGCCGGAGGTAA
>JABXKT010000110.1 GCA_013619155.1 Desulfobacteraceae bacterium | reverse complement strand
GGATGGGGGGCGTGGGCTCGCCCTCGTCGGGGACAGGAAAAAATGGGCGCCAACCCACCGATACCTCTATTTTCTTCGAAAAAGCAGCCAAAGAGAGGGGGGCCCAGGAAAAGGGGAGGAGAGCACCCCACGATCTGCACTTTGATTTTTACCGTGGCATCTTATATGCTGACTTCTTTAAAATTCAGAGCGGCGCTTTATAATGCCCGCCCCCAACGAATCTTTCGTGAAGGATACACCATGAGACGAGAAGAAGGCATTGTGACCAAGACAGCATCCCACGGCCGTGCCTGGGTAGAAACCATTCGCACCTCTGCCTGTGAAGGCTGCGCCTCCAAGGACTCCTGCCATGGGTCGGGACAGGTCATGGAGGTCTGCGCCATCAATGATGCCAAGGCCCAAATCGGGGACCGCGTCATGGTCTCCATTACCACAGGCACCCTGATAAAGATGTCCCTACTGGCCTATATTTTTCCGGTCTTTGCCCTGATGGTAGGATCCGCCGTTGGTAACTCCCTGGCCCCCTCCCTCGAGCTGAACCCCTCCCTCGTGGCGGGAATCGGTGGCTTCGGATCCCTGGCCTTCGCCTTCCTCATGATTCGACTCTTCGAGGGTCGCATCGCCAAAGGGGACACCTACACCCCCCGTATCACACATATTTTGTCCGAACTTCCCATGGCATGACCCGCATCCGGGCCCAGATCTGCCTCGCCTGAAGTGCAGTACCCAAATGAGGGCCGGCCCCATCTCCGGCGCGCCAATAGTCCTAAAAACAAGACCTGTTAACTCCGAATTTACGGAGTCTATGGACCGTCCCCCATGGGTTTTCATCATTTTAATCAGAAAATCCCCCAATCTTCCCCATATCCATCGCTACACAAAAAGAGGGTTTTCTGGTACAGTTCTTGCGATTAATTCACTGGTATTTTGTCTCCTGGCTGGGGGGAGTGCCTGCATTCTTTTTTATTTAAAAAGGTTACTCCCTGAAACTAGCCACACAAGCCGTGATTTCTCAAAAATGCGTGACGCGATAGGGGAGGGCATCCTCGTTTTTTTTATCGCGAGCCCAACCGAAATGCCATGGGCAGATGGAAAGAATGTGGCAATGCATCATGCTGCCTTGAGGGACACACTCTAAATAATTATAACCAACCCTAGACGGTCTTTTTGGATACACAGAACGCAACGCCTATGTCCATAAGGGAGAGACGTTTTGCGCATGGGCACCGCCCCACCCATGGCCCCTTGCATCAGCGGCACCGTGTTTTTCAGAAAAAACCGACAAGGATGAGAGAGGAAGTTGACTTAGGATGCGCCCAGAAAACGAGAGGAAACTGGCCGTAATACTGGGATTGGTTCTGCTAGCGGTGGCTGCGCTTTGTTACACGGCGCTGAAACCCGAAGCATCTGAAGAACCGATTCGTATGCTCTTCAGGGGAAGTGCTGGGGATGTTCTCTTTACCCATCAGGTTCATACGGGAGACTACGATGTGGATTGTGCATCGTGTCACCATAACTTAGATGATGGCGATGAAGTGTACAACTGCAGCGAATGCCATGAAGCGGAAGCGTCACAAGACGACGATATGATGAGTCGGACAGACGCCATGCACGCCCAGTGTATCGGTTGCCATGAAGAGATGGGAGCGGGCCCCGCCGAATGCGCGGCATGCCATGCAACCCCCAAGTAGATGAGGGCCACTTCGCACTTGGTGATGCCAACACGAGCCCCGGCTGCACCCGAGCGCCTCACCGGACATATGTTGCCGGTCAGGCAATGAATGATCTATGGCGGTGCACCCAAGGGGCCATTCATTGAATGAATACACCATCACAAGATAGGGACTGAGAATACTACAATGATACGACGATCGTTTTTCGGCTACCTGGCTGCAAGACTGCCCTACGAGACGGTGCAGGGCGGGCTTCCCGACCCCGTGGATACCGGACTCCCGGGGGGCATTACCCTCCAGATTCAAGTGGGTGCCGACCAGAAAAGCCTCGTGAATAAAAAGAAAACCATCCTCAAAAAAGGGGTGGAGGTTCATCGTGGAGGCATCTATGGTCTCTTCGATGAGGAGACAAAAGAGATCACAGCCCCCGTTTCTGGGACCGTTACCAGCGTGGAGACGCGCACCGGAAACTACGGGCGCCACTTCGCCCTGGTTCATATCGAAACCAGCGAAGAGGGGGATGCCTCACCGGCCTTTACAGAGGCCTTAACCGCGGATGCCAAAGGTGCCGACAGCCTAACCTTCCTCTCTCAGCTTCCCGGCCGCCCCGCCTTCAAGCGATTGGCGGAAGAGGGCATCCACACCGTCATCTTGAGTGTCCTCGAAAAAGATCTCCTCACCAACGTCAACCAATACGCCTTCCAGGCACGTAAGGCGGACTTTAAGCGTGGCGCAGATTTTATCAAGGAGCTGGCCCCCACGGCCCGCGTGGTACTGGCCCTTCCCCTCTATCTGGAGGCCGAAGCCAAAGAGATCGGATGTGAGACCATCGGGGTGAAGAACCTCTACCCGAATGGCAATCCCCTCCTCTTGGCAAAACGCATCTCCGGTAAGGCCGTCGAGGCGGGCAAGAGCTTAGAAGAGAGTGGTTTCCTTCTCTTCAGCGCCGAAGCGGTGGCTGCTGCAGGTAAGGCCCTGCGTACCCAGAGCCTCCCCCAGGAGAAGCTGGTTACCCTCTCCCTCAAAAACAAAGAGACCAAGCTGGTGAGTGCCCGTATCGGCACCCCCGTGGCCAAAATCTTTGAAGCGGTGGGTGAAGAGCTGGCAGAAAGGGATCACCTGATCCTGGGTGGCCCCTTAACCGGGACCTCGGTCTACACATCGAATATGCCCGTGAGTGCCGATACCGATGCCATCATCTGCCACGGCCCGGAGAACATGCCGCGCCTCACCGAGACCTATTGCATCAACTGTGGCAAGTGCGTGCGCATCTGTCCCGCCCACATGCCCGTAAACCTTCTCATTCGTGCGCTGGAAAATGGCCTCTACGAAGAGGCGGCAGAAAAATACGACCTCAACTCCTGTGTGGAATGCGGTCTCTGCAGCTTTATCTGTGTGGCCACTCTGCCCCTCTTCCAGCAAATCATGCTGGCACGACATACCCTAACTGAGAATGAGAAACGTGCCGAAAAGGGAGGTTTATAGTGACGGATTCCACGAAACTGATTGTATCCCACGCCCCTTTCTATAGGGATGCCTGCACCGTCATGAAACGCAGCTACCTCATCATGGCGGCCGCCCTTGTGGCTATTATTCCAGGACTTCTCATCTTCGGAATTCCAGCGGTGGGCGTCTGTGCCCTGGCGGTGGCCTCGGCCATTCTTTGGGAGCTGACCGCGAACACCTTGATGAAACAAACCCCCACCATCGGTGACGGCAACGCGGCCATGATCGGCCTGATTCTCGCCATGCTGCTCCCCGCCACCGCCCCATGGTGGATGGTGATCACCGGTACCTTTGTGGCCGTCATCATGAGCAAGACCGTCTTTGGCGGTATCGGTGGCAACCCCTTTTGTCCCCCAGCGCTGTCGGCAGCCGTTCTGATGATCTCCTGGCCCCACCTCATGAACTTTAACGGCATGCTGGTGAATTACGACATGGCCTGGTCCATGGTGGATCCCCTCATCAACGCCAAGTTCTTTGGCGCTGAGACGGCAGATCTCTACACCACCACCGACCTTCTCATGGGACATCAGGCGGGGGGCATCGGCGCCGTCTGTGGTGCCGGCCTGATCATTGGTGGCATCTTTCTCATGGTCCGAGGTATCAACCGATGGGAGATTTGTCTCTCCTTTCTATCGGGTATCTTCACCTCGGCCCTCCTCTTCCACATGAGCAATCCAGACCTTTACGCAGGCCCTATTTTCCACCTGCTCACCGGCTACACGCTGGTGGCGGCCTTCTTTTTGGCCACGGAAGATGCCTCGTCTCCGGTCAACACCATCCCCATGCTGATCTACGGCTTCGGGGGCGGAATGCTCACCGTGCTGATCCGAAACAAAGGTGCCTGGGTGGATGGAGCCCTCTTTGCCGTACTTCTCATGAACCTGGCAAATCCCATCCTCGACATGATCCGACCGAAAGCTTTGGGAAAGGTGTAAAATGAACGACATGTTTAAGATGGTACTGGTGCTTGCCCTCCTCACCTCCATCTCCGGAGGTGTTCTCGCCGGGGTACGGAGCTTGACGATGGATCGCATCGAGTACCAGCAACTAAAATTTCAGAAAGAGCCGGTCATTCGTTCCATTCTCGCGGATGCTGAGAATGACCCCATGACGGATCGTTTCAAGATCAAAGACGGCGATGTGGCCCACACCATCTTCCCCGCCAAGATCGGCGATCAGAAAATTGTCACCCTCGAAGCCTTCGGTAAAGGGTTCTCTGGACCAGTGGGCCTCCTGGTCGCCTTTGACCTGGATAACGACACCATCATCGGCAGCGGCGTCACGATCTCTACCGAGACCCCCGGGTTCGGCTCCAAGGCCAAAGAGGATCCCTCTTTTGTCGCCCAGCTTGAAGGCACCAGTATCGATCAGGTCGCCTCCGTTAAAAAAGATGGCGGAGAAATCGACGCTATCTCCGGGGCCACCATCACCAGTCGTGGGGTGTGCGTGGCGGTAAACGAAGCCACCGCCATCTACAAACGCCTCAAGCCGGAACTTTCAAAAAGCATGGATAACCTCGGATCAGAAGGAGGGACCGACTAATGGCCAAGACATTAACCCAAGAGTTCGTCAAGGGTCTCTGGGAGGAGATTCCTCCATTTAAGCTGGTACTGGGTCTTTGCCCGGTTCTGGCCGTTACCCGCTCCGTGGAGAATGGTATCGGCATGGGCATCGCCACCACCTTCGTGCTGGTATGCTCCAACATGCTCATCTCCATGCTGAGAAATATCATCCCCCAGAAGATCCGTATCGCCTGCTTCATCACCATCATCGCCACCTTCGTCACCGTGGTGGAGTTTCTCATGCAGGCCTACACCTACCCCTTGTATCTAAAGCTGGGCATCTTTATTCCTCTCATCGTGGTAAACTGTATCGTTCTGGGCCGGGCAGAAGCCTTTGCCTGCAAGAACGACGTGGCCCACTCCCTGGCCGACGGCCTGGGCATCGGACTGGGCTTCACCCTCTCGCTGGCCGTACTCGGAACGTTTCGTGAAGTACTGGGAGCCGGAACTTTTCTGGGCCACAGCGTTTTTGGTGACGTTTTTCAGCCCTTCACCTTCATGGTTGAGGCCCCCGGCGCATTTATCGGTCTGGGCATTCTCCTCTGCCTCATGAATATCGCATCGTCGAAATAAAAGGAGGCGCGACACACCATGACTGAATACATTATGCTGGCTGTCAGCTGCATCTTCGTCAACAACATCATGCTGACCCAAAACCTCGGGGCCTGCCCCTTTCTGGGAACCTCCAAGAGCATGGATACCGCCGTGGGCATGGGGATGGCCGTCATCTTTGTTCTCGTGATGGCGGGTATCACCACCTGGGTGGTGGAGGCGGCGGTTCTTAAGCCCTTAGACCTTCAGTTCTTAAGAACCGTATCATTTATCCTCATCATCGCCTCCCTGGTGCAGTTTGTGGAGATGTTCCTTAAAAAGAGCATGCCCTCCCTCTATGCGGGGCTGGGCATCTTTCTACCCCTTATCACCACCAACTGTGCCGTCATGGGGGTCTGTCTCATCAACATCAATGAAGAGTACACCTTCATGCAGGCCCTGGTCTCCTCCTTCTGCTACGCCACAGGCTTTGCCCTGGCCCTCGTCCTCTTCGCAGGGGTTCGAGAGCGCGTAATTCTGGCGCGAGTTCCCAGGCCCCTCCAGGATACCTCCATCGGTCTCATCACCGCCGGATTTATCGCCCTGGCCTTCTTTGGCTTCAAGGGAATGGGATAGCTCCTAGGCAGTAACTCCCGTGAGACGATCAAATAAAAAAAGGCGGACCTCGCATGGCGAGAGTCCGCCTTTTTTGTAATTATTCAACCGACGGATAAAAAGTCGGCCTTCAGCCAAGACCCAATCCAACCCCACGCCTCAGTGGTGACATCATTCCCTATAGATTTTTATAAATGCAACCACAGCCTGTCTGTCAAATATAGCTGTAATTAGTCAGCTATGCCTCCGGCAGGTCTTTTTCTCAAAAAGCGCTGCAAAAAGTTTCCAATCACAGGCGCACGTTTACCCCTTCGAGAGCCGAAGACTATTCAACACAACGGTGATACTGGAGAGGCTCATGGCCGCGGCTGCGGCGATGGGGTGAAGTTCTCTCAGCATCAGGGGAAGATCGGTGAAGCCGTGATAGACACCAGCGGCCACGGGAATGAGGGCGATATTGTAAAAAAAGGCGAAGAAGAGGTTCTGCCGAATGGTGCGTAGGGTGGCTCGACCGATGGAGATGGCCTCGGCAACCCCCATCAAGCTGCCCGAGGCGAGGACCACATCGGCGGTCTCCATAGCCACATCGGTGCCCGTGCCGATGGCCATGCCCACATGGGCCGCCGCCAGGGCCGGTGCGTCGTTGATGCCGTCTCCCACCATGGCAAGGGAGGCGCCCTTGGCCTGGAGGGTGGTCACAATCTCATTTTTTTCATGGGGCAGCACATCGGCCACCACCTCATCGATCCCGGCGCCCTTGGCCATCACCTCGGCGCTGGCCACATTGTCCCCGGTGAGCATGGTCACGGAGAGGCCCATCTTATGGAGGGTGGCCACCGCCTTCTGGGAGTCGGGCTTCAAGGTATCGGTCACGGCGATAAATCCCAGTATATCCCCTTGGGACTCCACGGCCATGGTGGTATTCCCCCCGGATTCCAGGGAGGCCAGCACCTCATCACAATGCCCAAACTCAAGGCCCATGGATTTAAACCAGAGGGGCTTGCCCACTCGCACGAGGAGGC
This sequence comes from Desulfobacteraceae bacterium, assembly GCA_013619155.1. GTDB lineage: Bacteria > Desulfobacterota > Desulfobacteria > Desulfobacterales > Desulfolunaceae > Desulfoluna. Next base: position 6,757 of record JABXKT010000110.1, on the reverse strand, counting down.
CGTCCACCACGCCTTCCACCCCTTTGCCACCATGGGATCGAAACTCGCTGGCCTCGCTTCGGATATTGCCCACCTGCTCGGCATACGCCACCACGGCCCGACCCACGGGATGCTCGGAGCCCGCCTCCACCGCCGCGGCCAAACGAAGCAGACGCGATTCCATCTCACCGTTCATGGGGATCACATGGGCCACACGGGGCCTGCCTTCGGTGAGGGTCCCCGTCTTATCCAATACAACGGTATCTAAGGCCGCGCATCGCTCCAGGGCCTCGCTATTTTTGAAGAGAATGCCCTTTTCGGCCCCCTTGCCCGTCCCCGCCATAACGGCCGTGGGGGTGGCAAGGCCTAAGGCACAGGGGCAGGCGATAACCAGCACCGCCACCATGCGGATCATGGCCATGGAGAAATCACCACTTCGGTAGAACCAGAAAAAAAAGGTAATCAGGGCGATGAGGATTACCGCTGGCACAAACACCGCCGCCACCTTATCGGCCAACTGCTGCATAGGCGCCTTGGACCCTTGCGCCTCCTTGACGAGGGCGATGATGCGAGAGAGAGCCGTATCCCGCCCCACCTTCACCGCACGCATCTGAAATACCCCATCAATATTCAAGGTCCCCGCCGTGACGCTATCCCCGGGGCCTTTGTCCACGGGAAAAAACTCTCCGGTCAGCATGGACTCATCCACCGAAGAGGCTCCCGAGATGAGGGTACCATCCACGGCAATGGCGCCTCCTGGCTTCACGGCCAGGGTATCCCCCACGACGACCTGGGTGAGGGGCACCTCCCGCTCCACGCCATCGGTGACGAGAATCGCCGTCTCGGGTCGCAGGGCCATGAGATTTCGAATGGCGCCGCCGGTGCGTCTCTTGGTCTGGGCCTCCAGCATCTTGCCCAGCTTAATGAGGGTAATGATAAGAGCCGAGGTCTCAAAGTAGACATGGGCCCCGATAGACGGCACGAGGAGCACCCCAATGGAGTAAAAATAGGCCACCGATGAGCCTAGGGCCACGAGTACATCCATGTTGGCACTGCCATTTTTAAGGCTCGCTATCCCGCCCTTATAATAGTCCATCCCGGTGTAGAACTGTACGGGAGTGGCCAGACAAAAAAACAACCAGTTGACCCAGGCACCATGACTCCAGGCGCCGATCAGCGAAAAATCCCGGCTCATACTCAAAAGAAAAAGAGGCACCGAAAAGAGCATCCCCACAATGAACTTTTGCCTCTGATCTCTATGATAGGCCATCTCGGCGTCTGAGCCGGTATCTCCCAACCCCTCGTCGACCACCGAAGCGGAGAAACCCGCCCCTTCAATGGCCGTCACCATGGCCAGGGGCTCTACCACCTGGGGAAGATAATCCACCATCACCGTCTCTGAAGGGAAATTCACCACTGCAGAGACCACTCCCGTGACCGTCTCCTTTAAGGTCTTCTCGATAGTGGCCGCACAATTCACACAACTCATGCCGGCCAAGGAGAGCTCCACCCGGGCTGTGGGGGTATGAAAGCCTGCCCCTTCGATGGCAGCGACCAGACGGCTCGCCGGCACCCCTTTCTGACTCACCACCCTCACCTCTTCCACGGCAAAATTAACGACGGCCTCATCCACGCCCTCCACCGCTTGCAGCGCCCGCTCCACACCCTGTGCGCAATTCACACAGTGCATGCCGCCGACGGATAGAATCATCTCTGTACTGCCCATATATCCCTCACTCCTCTTTTCCGGTGTTTTTAAAAAATTAAGGCGACGGGTCCCCTCACAGCACACACATCGCCCTCTTTCTGGTGACTGTGCATGAAAAAAAAGCCTCCGGCGGCGCGGGTGGCGAAGCCACTAAGGCCAAAATGCCTCGAAAGCCACTTATCGCGGCGCTTTGCCCCACGCCTCGGGGTCAATCACAGGGGCACTCTTATGAAATCTGTTTATCTATTTTTTGCCAGAGTCCTTACAGTGCATGAAAAGAGATCCCCCGGCGACCAAAGAGTGGCCTGATTTTATATAAGGAGACTCTGATACACCCCTCTTTTAAGCATTATTCGTGAATACCTTTCAATGGGAAAAAAGAATCTGGTGGGCCTGAACCCCTCAGCCATAAGCCCCCACGGACCTTGTGGGGCTAAGGGTTGCCCCGTCTATAGGGGTGGGGGCCATGACAATGCACCCCCTTTGTTTTCTTGATGATCATTCTCTTACGGCCACAGGTGCAATAAACAAAGCCTTTCGTCCACTGCAAACAACGCCGATACTGACGGATCATGAGTGCACCTCACCCAAAACAACCGCTCGTCTCTGGTCATTGTTTCGTATACTGTAGACAATCCACCTTCATGATATTCTTGTTCTTCATGATGAATAATACGTTTGTTGTTTGTCACAATATTTAGTCACGTGAAGATATTTTATTTGTGAGGTCCATCGTACCATCAATTGTTCAATGTATGATAACCGGCCTGACATAAAAGATGAAAACATCGTTTTGAATCATGAAGAGTATTAAGGACATGAAAAAAACAAAAGCGGGGAAACACGCGAAAAGAAAGTCGTGCGAATAGACAAAGAGGACTTCAGCGATACAGCACCCGCGCCCACCGCCAGATATTAAAAATTCCGGCCAGAGCAGAGGTCACATAGGTCAGGGCACACGCGGTGAGAATTCGGCGGGCCGAAGGAAGGTCTTCATCGGGAATATAGGGACCGGACATGAGAAGGGGGAGGGCATGATGAAAACTGGCATCCAGCTCCACCGGTAGGGTCACTAGATGCACAATCAGTGGCATCAGCAATATAAACCCGGCTCCCACCAGCATCAGTCGGCCCATGATGGGCGCCTTAAGGACCACCCCAATGATGGGAAAGAGGATAAAGACAAGGTAACCCAGCCGCTCGACCCTCTCTGCCACCTTGATAATCCGGATACGGGCAGAAAAGAGCGGGTATCCTCTGGCATCCTGAAAGGCGTGGGCCACCTCATGGCTGGCCACGACAATGGCCGATAGAGAGCGACGATTGGCCACCCGAAGGCTTAAGCCCACCGTTTTTTTCACCGGATCATAATGATCTCCGATAGACGAGATCTCCACCCGGACTCCCTCCAAATGGAGGGCGGCAAGCAGCATCCGGGCAAACTCCTGACCGGTGCCGGAAAAATACTCCTGCCTGTCATATCGGGCGAGGGTGTGTCGTGCCCACCATTGGGGACCATAGAGTAGGATAAAAATCAGCAGGACCGCAGCTATCAGATACATGGCGTCCATCCAGAATAGACGGAGCCGCCCGCCATAGATCGCCTTACAGACATGGGGCCTCCAGGACTCTCCCCTGAAGAGAGCGATACCGTACGCCACCGTCCCCATGGGGAAGTGCACACTTTTCCCCCGCCTCATCGAGCCTGACAAAGGTAATAGTGGTGGAGAACACATGTTTTTCACTCTCGGCCCCCGGTTCATCGGAGAAGACTTCCACCCCATACCGCACCGAGGAGGTCCCTTTTTTTAAGGGTTCAATCTGAAACCGTAAAATCGAACCATTCACCACCCGATACTTAAAGACAATATTATCCATGCCGATGGTGACCAGGGTACAGCCTGGAAAATCCCGGGACGCCACAAGCCAGGCATACTCATCGATCCACTTGAGCATGGCGCCACCAAAGAGGTAACTGTGATGATTAAGGTGCTCGGGACGTACAATGGTATAGGTATCCATGGTTAGGAATCTCCACATCAGGGGTAAAAAGGGGGCACGGGGCACACAAAGACCCATTCACTTTACACTACACAGCCTCCTGAACCGTTTCAATATTCATTTTTTAACCCATGAAAATCCGGCGCCATCCATGAGAGATCGCATCCAGCCCCAGCGCGTACTGGACATTATGGGCCCTATCATAAAAAATAGACCCCCCTTTCCATCATTTTTTTAAAAAAATGGGCCCTTTAAACCCGAATCACCCCTTTCATCCATAGAAAAATCATCAGGGCTCCCCACATAGATCCATCGTGGATATGTACCGGAAGTCGTGAACACACAAAGGGCACCTTGAACATGGGAATGTTCACCGTTAAATAGAGCTCTAAATATCAAAATAAAGCATAAAATCAGAAGAGGCCCCGACTATTTGCCATAAAAAGAGGGTGAAATCGGAAGGAACATTGACAATAATCGCCCCAGAAGCTTAAATAAGAGGCAAAGGCCATGATTGTTGAAAATTTATCCCATTTATCGCTATAAAATCACCCCGTCCCGCCTCCGATACGAGACCCCAGGTGAGAGAAAGAGACGGCTGCCATCTCCCCTTAACACTTAGGTTTTGAACTCAACCTTGACATTAAATGAATGATCATTTATCAAAGCAACCATGAGACTAAAAGACGAGACAAAAAGAGAGGCGATACTCAAAGCAACCATGGTATTGATCAATACCTACGGTCTTGCACACACCTCCATGGCAAAGATTGCAAAGGAAGCCAGAGTCTCACCGGCCACCATCTACATTTACTTTGACAACAAGGACCATCTTCTCGTCTCGCTTTACATCGAGGTCAAGCGAGAGATGAACCGAGCCATCCTGGACAGCCTCGATGAGGATATAGAGATCCACGAGGCCTTTCGCCTCATGTGGGAAAATCTCTACGCCTACTACCTCGCCTACCCGGATCACTTTGTCTTCGCCGAACAATTCTGCAATGCCCCCATCGTGGATTCTATCCAAAAAGACGCCGTTGAGGACTTCTTCACCCCTTTTCGACAACTCATCGATCGCGGCCAGAAAGAGGGGGTTTTAAAAAACGCCCCCATGGATCTCCTCGTTGCCTTTGCCTTCCACCCCCTCACCCAACTGGCCAAACAACATGTCAAAGAGGGCATCGCCATGGATGATGATGACCTCGAATCCGCCTTCTCCTGTGCCTGGGATGCCGTGGCCATTTTATAAGTCTCTCTCCTTACTCGGGAGGCCCCCTTTAAGATCGTCTCTATGCGCTTAAGAGTCCGCATCCCCAAATGGCCCCCCCTTAAACCGCCCCGTATAAACGAACGATCGTTTACCCGCAAAGAACGCCAGCACCGCCCCCATCCCCCAGAACAAGAGAAGAGGCAACTCCCTATAAAAACCTCAGATTTTCGGGTACGCCCCTTCTATTTCGGAGTTTTGATCACTAAAAAGGGATAAAAAACAAACATTCATTCATGCAACTAACTGATCATAAGCCCCGGTTTGTTAGGACTGGCCCCGTGCACGGCGAAAAAAGGCGCCCCTCTTCTGCGGTTCGCCCTGGCACCCATATCCCCCTCCGGGCAGAGTCCCATAGATCCGATGCGGGGCCTCCCCACTTAAGAAGCTCTCCATAAACGAACGATCGTTTACCCCCAAAGAGAACCCGCATCGCCCCCATGCCCAGGGGTAAGAGAGGAGGCAAGTCCCTATAAACAAACAAGATATCCAGACACACACCCTCGAGTCCGGAGTTTTGATCACTAAAAAAGGATAAAAAACAAACATTCATTCATGCAACTAACTGATCATAAGCCCCGGTTTATTAGGGCTGGCCCCGTGCACGGCGAAAAAAAGGCGCCCCCCTTCTGCGGTTCGCCCTGGCAGTCTCCCCCGCCCACGGCGATGCCAAGGGGGATGCACGCCTCATCGGTTCATCCCGTCACCCATAGCCCCCTCCGGGCAGAGTCCCATAGATCCGATGCGAGGCCTCCCCCCTTGAGCGGCTCGGCACCCATATCCCCCTCCGGGCAGAGTCCCATAGATCCGATGCGGGGCCTCCCCCCTTGAGCGGCTCTCCATAAACGAACGATCATTTACCTGCAACAAGAGCCGGCATCACCCCCATGCCCCAGGGCAAGAGGAGAGGCAAGCCCCTATAAACACCCAAGATATCCAGACACACACCCTCGATTCTGGAGTTTTGATCACTAAAAAAGGATAAAAAACAAACATTCATTCATGCAACTAACTGATCATAACCCTCGGTTTGTTAGGACTGGCCCCGTGCACGGCGGAAAAAGGCGCCCCCCTTCTGCGGTTCGTCCTATCAGTCTCCCCCGCCCACGGCGCTGCCAAGGGGGATGCACGCCTCATCGGTTCATCCCGGCACCCATATCCCCCTCCGGGCAGAGTCCCATAGATCCGATGCGAGGCCTCCCCCCTTGAGCGGCTCTCCATAAACGAACGATCGTTTACCCCTAACAAGAGCCGACATTGCCTCCACCTCCCAGGCTAAGGGAGGAGACAAGCCCCTATAAAGACATCAAATATCCGGGCACACACCCTCAATTTTGGAGTTTTGATCACTAAAAAGGTATAAAAAACAAACATTCATTCATGCAACTAGCTGATCATAACCCTCGGTTTGTTAGGACTGGCCCCGTGCACGGCGAAAAAAGGCGCCCCCCTTCTGCGGTTCGTCCTATCAGTCTCCCCGCCCACGGCGATGCCAAGGGGGATGCACGCCTCATCGGTTCATCCCGTCACCCATAGCCCCCTCCGGGCAGAGTCCCATAGATCCGATGCGGGGCCTCCCCCCTTGAGCGGATCTCCATAAACGAACGATCATTTAGCCCCAACAAGAGCCGGCATGCCCCAGGGTAAGAGAAGAGGCAAGTCCCTATAAAGACATCAAATATCCGGGCACACACCCTCAATTTTGGAGTTTTGATCACTAAAAAGGGATAAAAAACAAACATTCATTCATGCAACTAACTGATCATAACCCCCATTTTATTGGCGATGGCCCCCTTTTATGA
>JABXKT010000282.1 GCA_013619155.1 Desulfobacteraceae bacterium | reverse complement strand
GATATCCAAGGGGGTAAAATGGAAAATGCACGGGGGTTATATTCCATCTTTTGATTATCGATATGACCCCATTGACTATTCAATAATGGCAGATGAGATCATGGTTTATCTCACAAAGCAAGAATCAACGAAAAATCCATAAGCTACAGGCGTAATAATTTGAATTAATAGCCAAAAAAATAGATTTCATGGCCTGTCTCTCCCGTGATAGAGAGCTCCCCGCATATTGATATACCTATCCGCTATATTCCACTTTTTGCCCCCAATATCACAATAGATAGCCAAATTTTCATTCTAGGGTGTTGATATGCGCAGATTTCCATGTTTGGGCTTAGATATACCGATGTAAGAGAGTCTTGTTTTCATCCATGCATACGCCTCTATGATCCTCAATTCAATGGAAAGCAGGTATGATACCCGATAGAGAACATGGAATCGGACGGGGGGATAATAGTGTGTGTGGGACCCGAAGATGGTGCATGGAATGCACCCTACGGCAGGAGGTTCACACCGCATCGGCCCTTCGGGAGGATGAAAATGAGTGGCCCAAACCCACACCGATGGGTATCGTGATCGTCGGGTGCTTTAGGTACTAAGCCTTTCGGCTCCTCCCTGCGTTACCCACGCTAAATGGAAAGGAGCCAACATATTTTTTTTGTGGCTGAATGCTTACAAAAAAACGGCCTGGTTCAATAATGGCCATTTTAGGGTAACAAGCCCCCGACAAAAAAGCCGCACGGGAGTGCGGCGCGCCAGGGAGGGTGTCGTGGTGCCTCCGCTCCATGGCCAAAGTTCTGGCAGTGTCTCCTTTCTGTAGGCCCCTCAACAAATAGGGGCCACCTTCAAAAGTGTCACCCTGTTTTGAACCAGGCCAAAAAAACCTTGCCTTCCGACCACCCGATGCATCATTTTAAATAGTGAATATCCCCATAGATACGAAAAAAGGGCCGGATCACGGTCCGATGTCTGCCCCATCACAAAAGAAAACACCGGTGCATGCACGCCAGATCAAAAGCCACTAAATCCCACCTATCACCCACCCATCACCCCACGGGGGATCCCATGAAAAAGGACCACACCCACTCTTTAAAGAGTCGTTGGTTGCACCCCATCTACCGATTCAACGACGCCAAACTCCTTCACCCTATCTCCGTCCACATCCCCAACGGCATGGTCCCTGTGGCCGGACTCTTCATCCTCTGCGGCTGCCTGTTTCACATCCAGGCCCTGGTGATGGCGGCATACCTCAACCTTGGCATCATCTTCTTCTCCATGCCGGGGGTAATTCTCACCGGATTCGCCGCATGGCAGCACCGTTACAAGGGAGCCCGAACCCCCCTCTTCCACACGAAACTCATCTGCAGTGGCCTCGTCTTTCTCCTCTCCGGCATCATCCTCCTCGTCCAGACCCGCCACCCCGTGGAGGTCGACCACCTCACCCGATCTGACTGGGGCCTTGTCGCCGCCTACCTGCTCCTTCTGGCCCCCACGATCCGCGCCGGTGCCCTGGGGGGCAAACTGGTGTTTGGCGGCCGAAAAAAACGATAGCCCGTACTCTGTCGATAAAAAAAAAGGGGGATGACATCTCGCGTCATCTCCCCTATCGTTTTTCCTGGGAGATAAGGAGGCTCACGTCCCCTTACCTCCCCTTATCTTCCTATCGCCTATTTTTTACGAATAAAAAGCGAGATGTCCGTCGTCATATCCCCTTCGACGTCGATACACTCGCTTCGATAGGTCTCGACGATGGAGAGATGATTCTGCGTCAACCATCCCGTAATCTGAGTCAGATCATGATAGACAAAAACGAGGGCACCGTCACTGGCAGTGGAGATAGAGGCCGGCCCTGCCTCTTTTTTCATCCGAAAGCTCAAATACAAGACCCCATCCGGTACCAACAGAGCGGCCACCTTCTCGATAAAGGGCTGAGTCGTCGCCTCCGGGGTGAGGCCGGCAATGCAAAAAGAGGCGATCATCGCATGAAAGGGCCCTATCTCGTAAATTCTACGAATATCCCCTTTTCGGAAGAAACCCGTGGGAACGTTGGCCTTGGCCTCTTCCACCCGCTCGGCCGAGGAGTCGATTCCCATGATAGTGACGGCCTTCTCGCTCACAATACGGGCGTTATGTCCCGACCGACAGCCGAGGTCGAGCACCGCATCCTCTTCCTTCACATATTCATCGCGGAACCGGACCATCATCTCCGGATACTCCGGGAGGGCCGTCCATCGGTCGGCACTCTCCGCCTCTCCGCCATCGCCTTGGGCGGTGGGGTTCTTGATCTCATCGCTCATCTGAACTCCTTTCGGTGCGGGGCCTTTGGCCCCTTTAAATATGGTCACATTACGGCCTGGGGCGGAAGCCGAGGTGCAAGGAACCGCCCCCACCTTTCCCTAACGAAAGGCGTTCACGGCCTCAGAGAAGGCTCGAATCTCCGCATCGGTGGTGGCAAAAGAGGCCATGAGGCGTACCTCATGGATGGCCGGGTCCCAGATGTAGAAGTGATATTGTTTATGGAGCGCCTCAATCATCGCCTCGGGAAGGATGGCAAAAACGGCGTTAGCCTCCACAGGCTGGGTGATAGTCACCCCGGGGACCCCTTGCAGGGCCGCGGCAATCTTTTCGGCCATGGCGTTGGCATGGGCGGCATTTCGCCTCCAGATCCCCATTTTAAGAAAGGCCTCGAACTGAGCACCCACAAAACGCATCTTGGAGACAAGCTGCATCCCCTGCTTGCGAGTATACTGGAAGGCCTCGTCATAATCGTGGGAGAAGAAGAGGACGGCCTCTCCGAACATCATCCCGTTCTTGGTGCCGCCAAAGGAGAGAATATCCACGCCGGCGTCCCGGGTGAAGGCGGGTAAATCGAGCCCTAAGGCCACGGCGGCATTGGAGATGCGCGATCCATCCATATGCACGAGAAGACCGTGGTCATGGGCATAATCGGAGATGGCCGTGATCTCATCCACCGAGTAAACGGTGGCGTACTCGGTGGTCTGGGTGATGGAGACCACCCGCGGAGAGGACCTGTGATACTCGGGCTCCTGCTCCACCCAGGGCCGGAGCCCCTCCACGGTGAGTTTTCCGCCCTCGGAGGGAACCACGATAAACTGACTGCCGGTGAATCGTCCGGGGGCACCGCACTCATCCATATGCATATGGGAACAATCGGAGATGAGGACGGACTCAAAGGGCCGGGTCACGGCATCGATAGACAGAACATTGGCGGCGGTACCCGTCATCACAAAGAAGACAGAGATATCGGCCCCAAATATCTGTTTAAACTCTGCCTCGGCCAGGGCCGTCCAGGGGTCCTCCCCGTAAGCCCCGGCCGTCCCCATTGCCGCCGCTGCCACCGCCGCGACTATTTCAGGGGAAGCCCCCGCGTAGTTATCACTGGCCAGACTGACCATCCCTTTCTCCATATCCGCTCACTCCTTTGCATTGCAGAGGCCCTTCCGATGCTATCACACCGGGAGATCTCATCTATTTTAAAGGAACGAGAGTAATCCCGGCGAGACATCTTGTCAACACGCCGCCCCTTCTACAGCAAAGCATATCGCCCCCAGGCCCCTTCGTTTGACACCGCTGCCCCCCCTTGGTATAAGAGGCGCTCTCTTCGTTCACGCCAGGACCGAGACATGATCCCGTTTTGATATTTCTGTGTTGACACCCGTTTCTCCAAACCATATATTGCCATATAGCGATTTGACTACATCGCACGCGCCCAGGAGAGTCCCATGAAACCATTTATTAAAGTCATGAAGGCCCTATCCGACCCCAGCCGGGTAAAGATTATCAAGGCCCTGCAGTATCGCTCCCTTTGCGTCTGTGAACTCAAAGAAGCCTTGGGGCTGGCCCAGTCCACGGTGAGTAAACACCTGAAGGTCTTGGAAGAGGCAGATCTGGTCAGTTTCGAAAAAGATGGCCTCTGGGTCAATTTCAGGATTAATATACGGCCCGATAACCACTACGCACGGGCCATGCTGGAACAGATCGCCCCCTGGTTAGAGACCGACGCCGACATCCAGAAGATGCTAGAACGCCTTCCCGATATCGACCGGGAGTTCATCACCCGGGGCTAAGAAGACAAAAGAGAAG
>JABXKT010000109.1:834-25986 GCA_013619155.1 Desulfobacteraceae bacterium | reverse complement strand
AGAACATAAATACGGGCATGTAACGCGTCTTTTTTTATTAACGATTTAAGCGGTGCCTTCTATGGTTAAGGTGACCGTAAAAAGCCAGCCTCCGGCGGCATCTTTAGCTTGGGTACCGTCTATGGTGAAAATGGGCTTAAAAACTAAGCCTCCGGCGGCCAGGGACAAGGCCCCTGGACCCCAGGTTAGTGACCATGACGGGCCTTTCGGCCCGTCATGGTCACTATTAAATCCTGTTTGGCAATCGTTTGTAAAAAGTTGACCCCCGGCAGGGCCACCGGAGGTAAGCATTCGCCGCACGACCTTCTATGGTTAGAGTAACCAAGAAACATGCCTCCGGCAGCCGGGCGTGTCGATTTAATCGGAAAAGCGTCTATTTTAGCCGTTTGCACCCCCCATGGAAGTTACAAAATTAGAGATACGTACGGATCGTCCCCCCCTAATGCCTTAGGCCGCTGATAAAAAATAAATATCCGAATTTTATAAGAATACCGCCACACTTTGTCGCAAGGAACGAGGGGCAAAGTGTAGCGGTCACTCGCTTTCGAGGTGGCTCACCTCGCCGCCGGAGGCATCGCTTTTTGTATGTTTTTTTTACTTCGGCACTTAAATCGACAGCCCCAGCCAGGAGATAAATCCCCGCACCCCAGGTATGTGAGCATGACGGGCCTTTCGGCCTGTCATGCTCACGATAAAAACCGGTTTGGCAACCTTTACAAAAGGTTGGCCCCCGGCAGGGCCACCGGAGGTAAGCATTCGCCGCACGGCCTCCGGCGGCTTTTTTGCACCACATTATCGCTGCGAATAAAGGAAGGGGGAGCATACCATGACACGGCTTAAGGGGAGCGGCCCCGTTAGCTGAGATGGTATTGTTTCATCTTGGAGAGGAGGCTGGGGTGGCTGATCTCGAGAAGCTTCGAGGCGTGGGTGCGGTTTCCTTCGGTCTTTTTAAGGGCCCGCTCTATCATCACCCGCTCCAGATGACGCATGGCCACCTTCAGGGAGAATCCCTCGAAGACAAAGCCCCCATCCTTAAGGGAGCGTTGGTGGGGACAGCCGGTGACGGCAGGGGGCAAGGATTCGGCCTCCACACGATCCCCGTCGGAGAGGACCACGGAGCGCTCGATGGCGTTTTCAAGCTCCCGCACGTTACCGGGCCAGGGGCAATCCAGGAGAAGCTGCATGGCCTTGGGGGAGATACTGGTGACCCGACTCCCCAGGGTGCGGTTAAATTTTCTCAAAAAATGGTCGCAGAGAATGGGAATATCCTCCTGACGCTGAAACAGAGGGGGCAGGGTGATGGTCAAAACGTTGAGGCGGAAGTAGAGGTCCTCGCGAAAGCGCCCCTGGGCCACCTCCTCCACGAGATTTCGGGAGGTGGCGGCGATAACACGCACATCCACCGTCCGGGTGCGCACCGCCCCCACAGGACGCACCTCACCCTCCTGAAGCGCCCTTAAAAGCTTCACTTGCATGGGCGGGGGAAGTTCCCCGATTTCATCCAAAAAGAGGGTGCCACCATTGGCCTCCTCGAAGAGCCCTCTCTTATCGCAGATGGCCCCGGTGAAGGCCCCCCTTTTATGGCCAAAGAACTCACTCTCCATGAGGGCTTCGGGAATCCCACCACAGTTCACGGTCACCATAGACTTATCCCCGCGGTCGCTCTCCGCGTGGATGCCCCGGGCGACGAGCTCCTTCCCCGTGCCGCTGCCCCCGACGATGAGCACCGTAATGGTATATCGGGCCGCCTTCCGGGCGATGACGAAAATCTCCTTCATGGCGTTACTCTTGGCCACCATATTGGAGAAACGAAACTGCGCCTCGATCTCTCCCAGCTGATTCTTTAAAAGAAGGTTCTCATCTTTCAGGGCCCTGTGCTCACCGGCACGGGAGAGGAGAAGAATCATCTCATCGGTCTTAAAGGGCTTGGCGATAAAATCAAAGGCCCCATGACGCATGGCCGAGACGGCGGTATCGATGGAGCCGTAAGCACTCATCATGATCACCGTAGACGGGGAGAAGAGTCCCCGGTTCTCTCGTAACAAGGAGATGCCGTCCACGCCGGGCATCTTGACATCCAAAAGGATAAAATCATAGGGGCAGTCCCCCTTAAGGGCCGCCGCCACCATCTCGATGGCCCTCTCGCCCGAGGCTGCCGTCTCTGCGGTGTACCCCTCTTTCGTGAGGAGAATCGTCAGCATATGCCGCATATTCTTCTCGTCATCGATAATCAGAATCTTTCCCGCCACACCTTCTCCCCCATGCTCACTTAAACGGTATATGGTTCCTCACAGCCGCCCTCTTCAGAAGGGACCGCCAGTGGAAACTGAAAAATCATACGGGTCCCCTCGCCGGGATGACTCTCCGCCGTGAGGCGACCCCCCAGCCCCTCCACAATCCGAAAAGAGACCCAGAGTCCCAGTCCGGTGCCCTGCCCCGGCTCTTTGGTGGAGAAAAAGGGGTCGAAAATCGAGGGCAGGGTCTCGGCCGACATCCCTGCCCCATTATCGGCCACCACCACCTCAAGGCGAGATGGGGCGCCGGGAATCTGAATATTTCGGGTCAGGATCGTAATAATACCGGACCTGTCCACGGATTTGATGGCATCGGCGGCATTTAAGATGAGATTAACAAACACCTGACGCAACTCACCGTGGGTGGCCACGATGGCATCCTCTCCGGCCGCAAGGGTCATGGCAACGTCGATCCCCTTCAAGAGGGGTTGCACACGAATCAGCTCACGGAGTTCCCCCACCAGGGCGTGAACCCTCACCACCGACCTCTCCCCGGACAGGGTGCCCCGATTAAGGTCCAGGAGCTGGCGAATAATCCCATCGATACGCCCCACCTCCTCTTCCGTGCGACGGATAAAATCCGCCCGCTCCTCGGGTATCTCGGATGTACCGATGAGGGAGAGGTACCCGGTGATAACCCCCAAGGGGTTGCCAATCTCATGGGCCACCCCCGAGGCGAGGCGCCCCATGGCGGCCAGCTTCTCGGCTCGGATCACCTCTTCCTGGGCCCTCTTCAGCTCTTGATTGGCCCCTTCCAGTTGACTCACACTGGCCTTTAAGCGCTCCCGATCTTCGTTAATCCGGGAGATCAGGGTGTTTAAGGCCAGGGAGAGACGGGAGAACTCACTGCCCACCTCCCCGCCGAGGAAGAAGGGCTCTTGACTCCCCAGGTTCTCCGCTTTGGCCAGAAGCCGCGTCACCGGCTTGAGGGTCACCTTGGAGATCTGGTGCACCCCAGCGACGGTGAGCAGGCACAGATTGATGAGGATATAGAAGAGGATCAACTTCACCGGCTCGGCCAGCCAGCCCCTCACCGCCTCGGTGGCCACCACCACGGCCACGGCCCCACGCGCGGACCCATTCAAGGGAAGGGCCACGATGGTGGCACCCTCCAGCCCATGGAGAAGGGAGACGCTCCCCTTGTCCATAATGGCCTCCCCCGTCGCCATGGCCCGATGAAGGGCCACCTTCACCCGACGTCCCGCCAAGGGGGTGCCAAACCCATACCGCAGCTCATCATCGGGAAGGGAGATCTCCACCAACGAGATGGCGCTGGTATCCACCAGGGCACCCAAAATCCCTCCCATGCCCTGAAGATCAGGCGTTCTCTCTAAAAAGAGATCCATCTCCGCCACGGTGTGAGCCAGGTAGAGCGCCCGCTTCACCTCCTTTTTCACCATCATCTGGTGTACCAGGGTCAAGGCAAAAAAGGCCGTGATGCCCATGGCAAAGAGAAAGAGAAGGGCCAGGTGGAGGCCGATACGGCCCTTAATCGTGGACATACGCCTCCCTTTTTGGATGAGCACGGAGCCAAATAGAGTTAAACACGCGAGACGCGATGCCGGATGCATCCGACGCCTTTTTTAAAAAATTACCTCACCATAAACCAAACCATGGCAAAGCACAAAAAATGGTCACTAATCGGCCCAAAAATAGGGCCTATAGGCACTTAAGCCCCCTATGGATAAAGTGAACAAAAAAGCGGGGCCCCCGGTGGCCCTGATAGGAGGCAACCTATTGAAAAAATTGCCAAACAGATATTTTGATTGAGACCTGAATAAAAGACGAATGTAATCTGCCCCGAGGTAGGAGGGGTAGAGTGCCTTCGCAATCTGCTTTCGAGGTGACCCACCTCGCCGCCGGAGGCTTAGTTTTTGCCGAACTGTGGCCATAGAGGGCATATATTTTGCGTTCGAGTAGAGTCACTTACCGCACGCATGGCTATAAAACAGTGGCCATCATCAGGAGGCGCAATGCTTTGCCTTCATCATCGCCGCCGCACAGGAGAGCAACTTGGGGCTCAACCGGGTAAAGCGATCGAAATCGGCGGAGAAGGCAAAACCGGGCACCAAGGTCTTGACCACCGGAATATCCAGATCTGTCCGGGTGAGATCCACATAGATGGGGGTGTAGCCCTCCATGGCGAGGAGTTGCTCAAGGAGAGTGCGATCGCCTGCGGCCGAGCCGGTGGAGTAATCGGGAAGCTGCTCCTCATGAACGGCAACGGGGCTTAAGGGGGGCTCGGCCGAAGGTCGGCCCTCGGGGAAGGCAAAGGGGACCTCGGTCATAGCCGATACGGCGGCACGGCGTGCATCCAGGTGAACAGAACACCCCTTGGCCACGCTCCCTTCAGGCTCCATCACCATCGCCTTGCAACAGGGAACGCCCAGACGATCGGTGAGCTCCTGGAAGAAGAGGTGAACCCCCTCCTGGCGATAGGCCGAGAGAACAGGCCCCAGGGCATCGGTGGCCGTATAGAGCTCAAAACATAAAGAGGGATCATAGACCTGGGTGGCCTCAGCCTCCCGCTCGATGGCTTCATAGAGGCCCGACACCCGCGCCTCATCCGGGGTGTTGCCCGAGGCCAGACCCGTGGAGCCAAGACTCGAGAAGAGCCCGGGTTCATCGAGGTTCATGAAGAGAAAAACCGCCTGAACGGGAACGAGAATAGGAACCTCCCCCGATGCCGTGGGGGTCACCCCTTCCATCCAGTGCAGAGTCTCATCCTTATAGGGCACATCCAGCATGAGGGCATTGGGGTCCAGAGCCAGACGCCCCTGGGCCACCAGCTCACTATAAGGGGCCGTCACCACCTCATGCCGGGCCGCGGTATCCACCACCCGTCCATCGGCGATGGAGGCATACGAGCTATGGCGCTCGGCGATCTCCATATAGAGAGATGCCCGGGCGTCCACCACCGAGAGCCCCTTGCCATAGCTGGTCTGCTCGCCTGTGAGGGTGTAGGCCATGGCTCCAGAGGAGATATGATGATCCACCTTCCACTTACGCAGAAGGGCAATGGGCGAAAGGGAGGCCTGATGCCGCATCTCCACATCGGTGAAGATCCCCACCATCTCTAATTTTGCCTTGGCAATGGAGGCAGTCTCCGAGGCACGGACCCGCTCGACAAAGGGCTGGGTACGCCGAATCTCAGCGGCCATCTCGGCCACGGGGAGGGGCTCCGAGGGACCAGTGGGGGGCGGTTCAGTCGCCAGAACCGGCGCCTCATTAAAATAGGGTAGCTCCTCCAGGGTCCCCGCGTTTGCCGCGAGAAGAGAGGCCCAGGGGTGCATCGACGCCCCATTTTCCGCCACAAAACGGCCATAGACGAGGGGGCTTTCTATCCGCTCTGGCGTCCACCCCTCCCCTTCTAAGCGCTCCCGAATTCCGGCAAAGGCATCGAGGGCCAGGGTCGCCTCATAGATAAGCCCCTGGAGGAAGGCATCGGCACCGGTCAGCCGCTCCGAAATCGCCCCCTCGTCCATGGTTCCCACGAGGGTAAGAGCCGCCTGCCGCATAAAACTATCCAAGGGTGCCTTTCGGAGCCGGTCCACCATCGCCTCAAAATCCTCGATCCCCTGGGGAACCACGGTAAAATAGCCCGTTGCCGCCGTGGTATTCATCAACTTCAATCGATAATCAATCATTCGTCTTTATTGCCTTTCAAGGTTAAAATTAAAATAAGGAGTCACTCTGTCAACTCCAAAAAAACCGTCGATGGTTAAAGGGGGCTTAAAAACTGAGCCTCCGGCGGCCAGGGACAGGGCCCCTGGACCCCAGGTGTGTGACCATGACAGGCCAAAGGCCCGTCATGGTCACTATAAAAATCTGTTTGGCACGCCCAGCCCATAAAAATTGGTAAAAGGTTGGCTCCCGGCAGGGCCAAACGAGGCCAAGGGCTGCGCCCTTGGAACCCAGGTTTGAGAAAAAGAGTCCCGGGACCCAAATTTACGATGTTTAAATATACAAAAAAAGCCCCGGAATTTTTTCCCGGAGCTTTTTTTCATATCATAGATGTCCCAGGGGCATGACCGAAAAGGCCCCCACCCCAAGGGATTACTGAAAAAAGAGTTTCATGATATCGCTGTAAAAAACATAGACCATGAGAGAGAGGAGGAGGACCATGCCCGCCTGCTGTGCCAACCCCCGAATCTTATCGTTCACAGGCTTACCCGTAATCCACTCGATGGTAAAAAAGAGAAGGTGGCCCCCATCCAGGACAGGGATGGGTAAAAAGTTCAGGATGGCCAGGTTAATGCTGATAAAGGCGATAAAATTAATCAGGGAGGAGATCCCCACCCGCGCCTGATCGCCGGCCATCTTGGCGATGATAATCGGGCCACCCAGATCGGCGGGAACGCTTCCCGTCACCATCTTCACCAGGCCCACCAGCATGAGTTTACCCAGGATCCAGGTCTTTTCCACCCCGTGGGTAAGGCAGCTGATTACCCCCAATCGCTGGGTCACCACCTCATAGTAGGGCGCGATACCGATACGCCAGGCGCCGTCCCCCCCATCGAGCTGTTCGGGCTGAATAGTCAAGGTGAGCTCGGTACCATCTCGCAGAAGTAGAATCTCCACCGCCTTCCCCCCACTGCCGGATACGGTGGTGACCACGTCTCCCCATACACGTAAGGGCGTTCCCGAAACGGCGAGGAGCCGATCCATGGCCTTGAGGCCAGCCCTCTCAGCGGGAGACTCCGACTGAACCCCACCGATGATCGGATCCTGCAGAGGCTCGATGCCGATACTCCATGAGGGAACCACCTCCCCAAAGATATTTTTGGATGGGGCGGAGATGGGAGTCAGGGTATAGGGACGCATATCTCCGGATCGATCGATGGTGATATTCACGGCGCGCCCATCGCTCTCCTTCATGGCCTCCACGATATCTCGCCAGAGGGAGATGGCCTCTCCGTTTATCGACACCACCCGGTCGCCATGACCGAGTCCGGCGACGGCCGCGGGACTCTCCGAGGTCACCTCGCCCACGACGGGGGCCAATCCGCTGACACCATTGAATAGAAAAAGAGCGGTGTAGATCACCACGGCAAGGATCAGGTTAAACACCGGACCGGCCGCCACGATGAGCATGCGTTGCCATACAGGCTTATGGGTAAAGGAGAGGTGGCGCTCCACCTCGGTAATCTCCGCATCGGGCTCCTCCCCCACCATCTTCACATACCCCCCTAAGGGAATGGCCGAGACAAGATACTCCGTCATCCCCGATTTCCAACCGAAGAGACGGGGCCCGAAGCCCAGGGAAAATTTTTCCACCCCCACGCCAAAGAGACGGGCCACCAAAAAGTGCCCCAATTCGTGGAAAAATACGAGAACACCCAAAACAATGATGATGGAAAACACGTTGGTCGTCATGAACTGTCCTGATATTTAAAGGGTAACTGTTCAGCCCATTATAAAAAAATGGCGCCTAAAAATGGCCGATACACTGCCATCAACCGCCATTTTTTACGGCACGTTTCTTTTAAAGTGACCCGCCGGAAGGAGTAGACATGAAGTGACTACCCATTATCGGCATAAGAGTCCTCGTGCCCGGCGCCGTGCCCAGGCATCGGCCTCCTGAACATCGTCTAAAACGGGTCGAGTGATCACACAATGGGCATCCATGGTGCGGGCGATGGTCCGGGGAATATCCAGAAAACCGATCCGCTCTTCCAGGAAAGCGGCCACAGCCACCTCATTGGCCGCATTGAGTACCGTGGGCATGGTGCCACCGGCATCGGATGCATCGAAGGCAAGCTGCAGACAGGGAAACTTTGAGGCGTCCGGCGCCTCGAAGGTAAGGGTCCCAATGGCCGCAAAATCAGGAGGGGGCATCCCGATATCCATACGGTGGGGGTGATTCAAGGCGTAGGCGATGGCACCCTTCATATCGGGCCGCCCCATCTGCGCCATCACCACCCCATCCACATAGGCTACCATGGAATGTACAATACTCTGGGGGTGCACCACAACCTCAATCAGACGGGCATCCACCCCAAAGAGATGGTGGGCTTCAATCACCTCAAGCCCCTTATTCATCAAGGTCGCCGAGTCGATGGTGATCTTCTTTCCCATGCTCCAGGTCGGGTGATTGAGGGCCTGGGCCAGGGTGATCTCCCCCATGGCCTCTCGGGGAGTGGTACGAAACGGCCCCCCCGAGGCAGTTAAAATAAGCTTGTCCACCTCCCGCGGGTTCTCACCGTTCAGGCACTGAAAAATAGCGCTGTGCTCACTGTCCACGGGAAGAATGGAGACCCCCTTCTCGGCGGCCAGGGGCATGACAAGATCGCCGGCCGTCACCAGGGTCTCTTTATTGGCCAGGGCGATATCCTTGCCGGCATGGATGGCCGCAAGGGTGGGTACAAGGCCCGCAGCCCCCACAAAGGCGGAGACCACCATGGAGACATCTCCGTGGGAGGCGGCCTGTCGATAGCCCGCCTCACCGATGAGAAGTTCGGTGGCACACCCCGGCGGGAGCAAGGCCTTCAGCGCCTCCCGGTGGGGAGCGTCGATGACACAGGCGATCTCCGGTGAAAATTCAAGAATCTGCGTCGCCAAAAGCTCCACACTGGTGGCGGCACACAGGGCTTTGATCCCGAAACGATCCGGATAAAGCCGCACAATCTCCAACACATTCTTGCCGATGGACCCGGTAGAGCCCAGAAGGGTCAAGTATTTCATGGATCTCTCCATCAGGCGCTTAAGATCATAAAAAGATAAAAAAGAGGGGCGACAAATAAAAGGGCATCGATACGGTCGAGGATGCCCCCGTGGCCCGGAATGATATGGCCGGAATCTTTGATCCCCGAGGCCCGTTTCATGGCCGACTCAAAGAGGTCCCCCAGGGGTCCGAAGGCACCAACCAGGGGAAAGAGAAGAAAGCAAGAGAACCATCCCAGATCGGGGAGGAAGACCCCCTTCATAAAAAATCCCGCCACCAGCGCCCCGGCCATACCGCCCAAAAACCCCTCCACCGTTTTCCCAGGACTCACCGCGGGGCAGAGCTTACGCTTGCCAAAATAGGTGCCCACATAAAAGGCAGCGGTATCACAGGCGGCCACCGTCACCAAAAGGGTGAAGATCCACATCACCCCATGCGTAGGAGTCAGGCGCAGACGCACCAGGCAGGAGAGTATCATGGGAATATAGAGGAGTCCAAATATATGGGTCTGCAGGTGTTTGACCACATGGGAGTCGGATTCAAAACGGGAGAGGAGGAAGAAACCGCCTAAGGGAATATTGAGAAGAAGTACCCCCAGAAGCACCCCCCAAGGATTGGTGATGAAGTGGGCCGCCCCCATCATGACCACGGCCGAGCCATACCCAAGAAGGGCAAGGGGCTCACATAAGGCCACTGTATCATCGACCATGGGGTAGTATTCTATGAGAGCCAGGATGGCCACGACCATGAGCAAAACGGTAAAAGCGAGCCCTCCTGCATTCAAGATAAAAAGCCAGAGAAGGGGAATCGCCACAATTGCCGATAGAATCCGTTTCACATGCATGGGTATCACATCCTTATGCCTCGGCCAAAATCCATGCCGAGCCTAAATTTTAAATAGTGCCCTCTTTCATACAAAAAAAGGGAGTCCGGTTCTGCCGCATTCGGCAGCCGATACTCCCTTGGGTATAGCCATCTTCTTATGAATGCCTGCCTTATCAAGGCTGAAGCACTTTCCCGAACCGTCTCTCACGCCCCTGAAAATCCTTGAGGATGGAGGCAAACTCTAACTCTGAAAAATCAGGCCAGAGGGTATCGGTAAAGAAAATTTCACTGTAGGCACACTGCCAGAGAAGAAAATTACTGAGACGCATCTCTCCACTGGTACGGATCACCAGATCCGGATCGGGCAGATCCCGTGTGGATAGAGTCTTTGAGACCAAGGCCTCATCCACAGACGAGAGATCCATCTCCCCTTTTTTGACCGCTTCGGCGATGTCGCGCACCATCTCCACCATCTCGGACCGGCTGCCGTAGCTCAAGGCGAGGCAGAGAGTCAGCCCGGAATTGGCTTTGGTCTCCTCCATGACAGAGGATAACTCATCGCGCACCTCATCGGGCAGGCGATGAAGTTCACCGATAGCCGTCAGACGAACGCCATTTTTCATGAGTTGGCGCCTCTCCTTGCGAAGGAATCGCGTGAGAAGTCCCATGAGAGCATCCACCTCTCTCTTGGGCCGCGCCCAGTTCTCCGTGGAGAAGGCGTAGAGCGTTAAGTAGGGGATGCCAAACTTTCGACAACTCTCCACCACCTGACGCACCGCCGCCACACCCTTTTCATGGCCCATGACGCGGTTTAAGACACGCTTCTTGGCCCACCTGCCGTTACCATCCATAATAAAGGCGACATGGGCAGGCAGACTCTCGACCAAAAGGTCATATGGGAGCTCTTTTTCCATCAAACCTCAAGAATCTCTTTTTCTTTGTCTTTATACATCGCATCGATCTTGCCGATATAATCATCGGTGATCTTCTGAACCTGATCCTGAGCTCTAAACTGCTCATCCTCGGAGACATCCCCGTCTTTTTTAAGGCTCTTCAGGGTCTCGTTGGAGTCACGACGAATATTTCGAGTCGCCACCTTGTGGTCTTCGCAGGTATTGTGAGCCAGCTTCACGATCTCTTTCCTGCGCTCTTCGGTGAGGGGCGGTACGGAGATACGGATGATCTTGCCGTCACTCGAGGGAGTCAGGCCAATGTTCGCCTTCAGAATTCCCTTTTCGATCTCTTTGAGTGCCGTGGCATCCCAGGGCTGGATCACCAGCAAACGAGGCTCCGGAACGGAGACGGAGGCCATCTGGTTCAGGGGAGTCAAGGTACCGTAGTAGTCCACCTTAACGCTGTCGAGCATATTGGAAGAGGCCCGTCCGGTACGAACACGGCCCATCTCTTTGATAAGAGCATCCAAGGTCTTGCCCATCCGCTCTCGAGTCTCTTCAAGCAGCGAGTTGATCATATCGTCACCTTTCCTATCTTCGTTAAGAATAGATGGTTACAAATCTAAAGATATGCAAAGGGGCAGTGGTGTTAAATCGCTTAAAAACGAGTGAAAATCCACCCTATACCCCCTTAAACAGAAAAAGATCAGGCCCGCGCCTGGCGAACCTGATCTCATTCATACCCGTAAGATCATCAGTTGTCAATCAGGGTCCCGATATCCTTGGATCCTGTGACCACTTTGAAAATATTTCCCTTGCCGGAGAGGTTAAAAACCGACAGAGGCAGGTCGTTGTCCATGGCCAGAGAAATAGCCGTCATGTCCATGACACTCAGCTGCTTCTCCAGGACCTCCATGTACTTGATCCTGGGAAAAAATATGGCATCTTTATCCGTCATAGGATCCTTGTCGTAGATTCCGTCCACCTTGGTGGCTTTCATCAGAAGTTCCGCGTGGATCTCCTGAGCACGAAGCACAGCCGCCGTGTCGGTGGTGAAGTAAGGGCTGCCCGTTCCTGCGGCAAAAATCACGGCACGTCCCTTCTCCAGGTGGCGAACCGCCCGACGGAGAATAAAGGGTTCGGCCACTTCATGCATGCTGATGGCCGATTGAACCCTCGTGGGAATTCCGATGTTTTCAAGGGCACCGGAGAGCGCAATGCTGTTAATTACGGTGGCCAGCATTCCCATATGATCGGCAGGGGCTCTGTCCATACCGTACGAGCTGGCCGCAATACCCCGAAAGATATTACCTCCGCCCACAACAATGGCCACTTCAACGCCCAATTCATGAATCGATTTCACCTCTTCGGCGACATATTTCATCATATCGGGGCTGATACCGAAGGTCTGATCACCCATCAGAGCTTCACCACTTAACTTAAGAAGAACACGTTTGAAGGCAGGCTTCGCCGATGTCATCTACTCTCCTAGCTGGTAACGAACAAAACGGCGAATACGAATGTTCTCGCCCATCTTGCCAATCACCTCTTTTGTATAATCTTCAATGGTAATCTGGGGGTTCTTCACATAAGCCTGGCTCATGAGACAGGAATCCTTGTAGAACTTCTGGACCTGACCTTCAACGATCTTGTCCACAATCTTCTCAGGCTTGCCCTGCTCTAAAGCACGCTCACGGTAGATCTCCCGCTCCTTGGCGACAACTTCATCGGAAATGTCTTCAGGGGCAAGGCCCGCGGGGTTAACCGCTGCAATGTGCATGGCCACATCCTTTGCAAAAGTCTGGAAATCATCGTTTTTAGCGACGAAGTCTGTTTCGCAATTGATCTCAACCATGACACCGATCTTGCCACCCATATGGATGTAGCTTGTTACGGTACCTTCAGAGGTAGCACGAGAGGAACGCTTGGCTGCCTTTTACCATTGCTGCGCTAATCTCTGCCATGACTACTCTCCTGCATTCTCGGCCGCGGCGTCTGCTGCCGGGGCATCATTCTCGGTTTTCTTACGGATTACCTCCACCACGGGGCCATCAGTTGCATCAACGGCGGCTTCAGCCACGGCTGCAGCCTGGTCCTCGACCTCTTCGTTCCCTTTGTCGCTGGCAGCAGCACGCTTCTCATTGTAGCGTTTGCGACCTTCGATGCAGGCATCGGCGATGCGGGAAGAGATGAGACGGATGGAACGGATGGCATCATCGTTACCGGGAATGACGTAGTCGATGTCATCGGGGTCACAGTTGGTATCTACAAGGCCAACAATGGGAATATTGAGGCGCTTGGCTTCTTTTACAGCGATGCTCTCTTTCTTGGGATCCACGATGAAGATAGCTCCGGGAAGCCCTTTCATCTGGCTGATACCACCAATAACCGCTTCGAGCTTGTCACGGTCTTTACCGAGCTTCAGACGCTCTTTCTTGGTGTAGCTCTCGATGGTTCCATCGTTCTGGATCTCATTGAGGTGAGCGAGACGCTCGATGCTGGTCTTAACAGTCTGCAGGTTGGTGAGCATGCCACCCAACCAGCGGTTCTGTACATAGTACATCTCGGCGCGGTTGGCCTCTTCGTAAATCGTTTCACGGGCCTGCTTCTTGGTACCCACGAAGAGGACGGACTTTCCGCTTTCGGCCACATCCTGAATAAAGTCATAGGCAGTTTTGAACATGCCCACAGACTTCTGGAGGTTGATAATATAGATACCGTTACGGGCGCCGAAGATATAAGGCTTCATTTTCGGGTTCCAACGCTTGGTCTGGTGGCCAAAGTGGCAACCGGCTTCGAGAAGCTCTTTCATAGTAACGTGAGACATGGTGTGTACTCCCTATGGTTTTTCCACCGCCCCCATCTCCCCCGAAATCGACTTTTCTTGTGGCTCTAAGCCAAAAGAGAAAGAACCGGATACGGGTCAAGGGACGTGTGACATTAAAGTGGCATTTATCCGTACATCGGATAAATTCAGCAAGAGCGATTTTATAGAGACAATCGCCCGAAAATAGCCCGCAAAAAACGGGCAAAGCAGGTCAAAAAGGGGCCAAAAAGCCCCCATTTGACAAATCCTATTACCTATAACAGGTTTCTTAAGAGACCGCAAGCGTGGTTTACAATCAGCCGCGGCGCCTGGCACGAACGGCCCGATTATTCCCCGCATAGTCATCAAAGAACCGGATAGAATCGAAGCACCCATCCGCCTCAAGCAAGGCTCTCACGGCCTCTCGCTGGTCCCACCCCATCTCCAAGAGAAGCCAGCCAGAAGGCTTCAGATGCACCCGGCACCCCGCGATAATCGCGGCAAGATCCCGGAGACCGTCCGTATCGCCGTCTAAGGCAAGGCGTGGTTCGTAAACCGCCACCTCGGGCTCCAGCTCATCGATATCGGCAGAGGGGATATAGGGTGGATTGGAGACCACCACATCGAAGAGGGGCGGCTTCCCACGAAAGGGAGCGAACCAGGCCCCTTGAACAAAGGTGACCCGATGATCCAGACCGTTGCGAGAGGCGTTGGCCTGGGCGACGGCAAGGGCATCGGCCGATCGATCCGTGGCGTATACCGTATGGACGGGGCACGCCTTGGCCAGAGAGAGGGCAATGGCACCAGAGCCGGTACCCAAATCCACCACCGTCAAGGGGACCTCACAGGCCGACAGAATGTCCAGGGCCGCCTCCACCAGAGTCTCGGTATCGGGACGCGGCACCAAAACCTTTGGGGTCACCCCCAGATCAAGATCCCAGAAACCGGTACTGCCCATGATATAGGCGATGGGCTCACGCATCAAGCGGCGCCTCACCATCGTCTCATACCCTGTGACCACCGCCACCGATGCCTCTTCCGATTTTTTCAAAAAGAGAGAGGCACGAGAGAGGCCCAGAAGGTGCATCATCAGAAGTTCCGCGGCGAGGTCCGGAGCATCCACACCCCCATCCACAAAGAGACGGCTCGCCTTCGCCATCATCTCAGCGATGGTGAGACCCGATGGAAAAAGAGGATCAGAGACTCTGTTCATTTTTAAGCGCCTGGGCCTGGGCATGCGTCCGTAGAGAGGAGATAATCTCTTCGATTCCCCCTTCCATAATCGACTCCAGGCGATAGAGGGTGAGCCCGATACGATGGTCGGTCATGCGCCCCTGGGGAAAGTTGTAGGTCCGGATACGCTCACTGCGATCCCCGGTACCAATCTGCCCCTTACGCTCGGCAGAACGCTTGGCGTTGGTCTCCTGAATCATCTTATCCAGAACCCGCGATCGAAGGACCTTCATCGCTTTCTCCCGGTTCTTGTGCTGGGACTTCTCATCCTGACAGGTGGCCGTAATGCCGGTGGGAACATGGGTAATACGCACAGCAGAGTCGGTGGTGTTGACGCTCTGTCCCCCAGGACCGGAAGAACGGAAAATATCGATGCGCAGCTCGTTGGGCTCGATCTTGAGCTCCACGTCTTCAGCCTCAGGCAGCACCGCCACCGTCACCGCCGAGGTGTGAATCCGGCCTTGAGTCTCCGTGGTGGGAACACGTTGAACCCTATGCACCCCACTCTCGTACTTAAAGGCGCTGTAAGCCCCCTTGCCGCTCACCTGGAACACCACCTCTTTAAAGCCCCCCACATCCGATCCGTGGGAATCCATCATCTCCACACCCCAGCCCAGATTCTCGGCATATCGGGTGTACATCTTAAAGAGGTCCCCGGCAAAGAGAGAGGACTCATCCCCACCGGTACCGGCACGAAGTTCGACGATGACACTCTTTTCATCCAAGGGGTCCTTGGGAATAAGCAGGATCTTCAGCTCCTCTTCCAGAACCGTCCTCTGTGCCTCCAGGGGCCCGATCTCAGCCTGGGCCATCTCCTTCATATCGGGGTCATCATCTTCCAGAAGCTCCTGGGCCTCAGAAAGCTCTGCCACCACCTTCTTATACCGGCGATATGCATCCATCAGCTTGGAGATCTCACCGTGCTCCTTGATATATTTCTGGTACTGAGCCCGATCATTGACCACAGCGGGATCGCTGAGAAGCTGCTCCAGCTTTATAAACCGATCTTCCACGCCTTGAAGTTTATTAAACATTGCTTTTGCCTGCCCCGTAACCCCTTCTAAATGCGAGCCAATCGCACAAAGGGAAGTGTTCTCACCCTCACCCGCCCATGCTTAAGCGCCTGGACGACAAAAAGGGAAATCGAAAAAACGATTCCCCTTCTTCTCCCAAGATATAGAATCTTGCAACCTCGACGCTGACTATTTGCCAACCTTGTTGATATCGAAGCTTGCAAATTTCTTACGAAAACGATCGATACGACCCGCAGTATCCACAAGCTTCTGCTTGCCGGTAAAGAAGGGGTGGCAGCTTGAGCAAATTTCAATTTTAATCACTTCACGGGTGGATCCTACGGACATAACGTTACCACATGCGCAGGTGGCTGTGGCCATTTTGTATTCAGGATGAATGCCTTTTTTCATTTTGAAAACCAACTCCTTAAGATGTAAATATATATGAAAAATACCACCAAGGAGGCCTTTGCACGCAGAGGCCGCCTCCAGGCCGCCGTCAATAGGCAGCTACGCGGCATTATGAATTCATTGAATCAAGAAACTCCATATTATCCTTGGTACCACTGATCTTGTCAAGCAAAAAGCCCATGCTATCCACGGTATTCAAGGAGGCCAAAAGCTTGCGTAAAATCCAGATCCGGTCGAGGTGGGACTTCTCCAGGAGAAGCTCCTCTTTTCGGGTGCCTGACTTTTTAATATCGATGGCGGGGAACATACGGCGATCTGCCAGCTTGCGGTCGAGAACCAGTTCCATGTTACCGGTCCCCTTAAACTCTTCGAAAATCACCTCGTCCATGCGGCTACCCGTATCGATAAGGGCCGTGGCGATAATGGTGAGGCTTCCGCCCTCCTCCACATTACGCGCGGCACCGAAGAAACGCTTGGGACGATGGAGAGCATTGGAGTCCACACCACCGGAGAGAATCTTACCGGAAGGGGGCATCACCGAGTTATAGGCACGGGCCAGACGGGTGATACTATCCAGAAGAATGACCACGTCTTTCTTGTGCTCCACAAGACGTTTGGCCTTCTCGATCACCATCTCGGCGACCTGGACGTGACGCTCTGCGGGCTCATCGAAGGTAGAGCTGATCACCTCCGCTTTCACGGAACGTGCCATATCGGTCACCTCTTCGGGACGCTCATCGATGAGCAGGATAAAGGGGACGATATCGGGATGACTCTTAATCATGCTGTTGGCAATGGTCTTAAGGATCATGGTCTTACCGGAACGGGGAGGGGAGACGATGAGCCCCCTCTGACCAAAACCGATGGGGGCCATCAACTCGATGATACGGGTGGAGTAGTTGTTCTTATCATTTTCCAGCTGAACCTTCTTCTCCGGATAGAGGGGCGTCAGGTTATCAAAGAAAATTTTCTCCCGGGCCACGTCGGGATCTTCATAGTTGACCGCCTGTACCTTTAGAAGAGCGAAGTAGCGTTCGGACTCCTTGGGCTGGCGGATCTGACCGGAGACCGTATCCCCCGTCTTCAGGTTGAACCGGCGAATCTGCGATGGAGAGACATAGATGTCATCGGGACCGGGCAGGTAGTTGCAATCCGGAGACCGAAGGAAGCCAAAACCGTCGGGCAGCACCTCCAGAGTCCCCTCACCGTAAATCTGCCCTTCACGTTCGATCTGAGCCTGAAGCAACAAAAAAATCAGCTCCTGCTTGGGAACACCGGCGGCACCTTCAATCTTAAGGCTTCGCGCCATCTCGGAGAGATCTTCAATCCGCATCGCCTTCAATTCAACAATATTCATCAACTATTTCCCCACGTTTTATATGCGCATCCAGAACAACCAATAACGTCGTCCCAATCCTTATGATTTTGGCATGATTGAATTCGCCCCAAGCTCCTTAAATTAATGATAAAACACAACCCCTGGCAGTCACATCCCGCCATACAATGGCGACAGGTACGGATGTAGTACAGATTTTTTACCATGATTTCTGTAAGGTGAGAGTCTTTTCTGCAGGTCCCATAGGGTTATCACTTTGGTAATAACAAAAAGAGCGGTTCGTCCCGATAGATACAATAGCGCCAAGCGCCGTGTCAAGAACTTATAAAGAAGGCGTGGCTTTTTTTTATAATTTTTTCAAACACCTCATAAAATTCGTCCCTCAACTCGCCCAGGCCCCGATTATTCTCCAGGATCAGATCCGCACGCCCCCGCTTCTCCGCATCGGAGAGCTGAAGGGCCATGAGCCGTTCGGCATCGCCTTGCGTCACTCCATCGCGTGCCATGAGACGCCGGCACTGAGTACGGGCATCCACCCCCACATGAAGGGTCAAATCAAACATCGACTCCAACCCCAGCTCAAAGAGCAGAGGGACCTCACACACGGCCATCATCGCCCCACTGCTGGCCTTCGCCTCCAGAAACAGCGTCATCAGACGAATCACCTCCGGCTGAACGATGGACTCCAGAGCCCGACGCGCCGCCCCATCGGAGATCAATGCACGCCGGAGTGCCCGGCGATCGAGCGCCCCATCGGCCGCCACCACGCCCGTGCCGAACCAGGCCACCACCGCCTCAAATCCCGGACTCCCTATAGCCACGGCATCCCGCGCCAGCTCATCGGCAATGGAGACCGAAATGCCCTCTTCCCGAAACAGATCACACACCGTACTCTTCCCCGATGCGGCCCCCCCCGTCAACCCGATCTTAATCATAGCCCCCGCTCCTTCACTCCTTATTTTATACTCAACACCATGAATTTTCATACAAAAAAAGCCCTATCAACCCCCCATTACCCCCCTTAATGCCCTTCTCTTTTTCCACTCAATGCGCCCCTTCCCTTGACAAGAGACCCACATTTTATTACTTAAACTTTTTTGATGATTATGTAAAAAATAATCGAAGGATGGGTTTCTAGGACGAGATAAGCCAAGCAAACCACCATCGACGCCTCCATAGTCTTTACAATGCGTCACGACCCGCCCACGCAGAGGTCATCCTTCAAAAAAAGTAGGCACATAGCCACTTCAAGGTTATGCATGAGTCAGGATTCAAGGCAACGGAGCTCGGGCAATACGTCTCCGTCCACCCGTATGTATAGGCGATAGCTTACCAAAACAAGAGAAAGGATTTTCGCATGAACATCTTATTTTTCGGTCCCAACGGAAGCGGCAAAGGCACTCAGGGTTCCATTCTTAAAGGGAAGTACAACGCAGCCCATATCGAATCCGGCGCTATCTTCCGCGAAAACATCAAGGGCGGCACCGAGCTCGGTAAAAAAGCCAAAAGCTTCATCGACGCCGGCGACCTCGTTCCCGATGATATCACCATCCCCATGATCCTCGACCGCCTCAAGCAGGATGACTGCGCCAACGGTTGGCTCTTAGACGGCTTCCCCCGCAACAAGGTCCAGGCCGAAAAACTCGACGAGTCTCTGAAAGCAGCCGGCATGGAGCTCAACTATGTGGTTGAGATCCTCCTCGACCGCGAGATTGCCAAACTCCGCATCACCGGCCGCCGTCTCTGTGAAAATGACCCCAACCACCCCAACAACATCGGCATCGAAGCCATCAAGCCCAACGGTGACAAGTGCCGTGTCTGCGGCGGAGCCCTCACTGCCCGCGCCGATGACCAGGACGATGCAGCCATCGACAAACGCCACGCCATCTACTACAACGATGTGGACGGCACCTTGGCCGCTGCGTACTACTTCAAAGATGTGGCCGCTAAAAATGAGGCCACCAAGTACATCACCCTGGCCGGTGAAAAAGATATGAAATCCGTCACCGAAGAGCTCGTCTCTAAACTGTAAGACGTGACGGGCCCTCGGGCGACACTTTTTTAAGATAAGAATAGCGGGTGATAGTGAGATTTTTCCCTTGCTATCACCTTTTTTTTATTTTATGATCATAAAAGTTTACTTTTCATATAGTACACAGACTAACCATCATGCCGACGCATAAAGATCAACGGCCGCTGATGTTGAGAAAGGGGCGATATATTTGAAGGAAATCGAAGTTAAAGTTCTCGATAACGATCTGGAAAAAGCCATGCGTATTCTGAAGAAAAAAATTCAGAATGACGGGCTTTTCAAGCGGCTGAAGCTCAAGAAGAGCTACGAAAAGCCGAGCGAGTTCCGACGTCGTAAGATGCGCGAAGCGCAGCGACGTCAGAGGATTGCAAGTGCCCGTAACCGCTAAGGCATAATTCTCGCCTCGTGATCAATTCGTTTACAAGAAGCCCGGCTTAAGCAGTACCTGCGTTTAGCCGGGCTTTTTGTATTTTACAGACCACTCACACTTCAGAGCCACATCCACCATGACAATGCAATCCGACTACGAACGCTGTCTCGATTCCATGTACAAACTCGGCCGCTTCGGCATTATTCTTGGCTTGGACACCATGAAAGATCTCCTGGAACGCTTGGGAAATCCGGAAAAAAAGTTCATCGTCATCCATGTGTCGGGTACCAACGGCAAGGGTTCCGTGGCATCCTATCTCAACAAAATTCTCTCTCTTTCCGGATACCGCACCGGTCTCTACACCTCCCCCCACCTCGTCCGATTCAACGAACGCATTCAAGTCAATGGGGAGATGGTCACCGATGAAGAGGTTGTCACCAGCTACAACCGTGTAGAAGCCGCCAACACAGGCGAGCGCTCGGGAACCTTTTTTGAACTCACCACAGCCATGGCCTTCGAACTCTTTGCCGAAAGAGGCGTCGAGGTGGCCATCATCGAAACCGGCATGGGTGGCCGTCTCGATGCGACCAATATCGTCACCCCCGTCCTCTCCATCATCACCAACGTCTCTTTGGAGCACAAGGACCATCTGGGTGACACCATCGCCAAGATTGCCTATGAAAAAGCTGGTATCATCAAAGAGGGCATCCCCGCCATCGTGGGTGTTCGGCAGGCCAGCGCCATCGGCGTCATCGAAGAGACCGCCCGGGAAATCAATGCCCCAGTCATACGACTGGGACGTGACATCCACATCCGCCGCTCGGCCAAAGGGTTTAGCTGCCGCTGCGACGACATCGCCTTGAGCCATCTGACCACCTCGCTTCTTGGACACCATCAGGCAGAAAATGCCTCCTTGGCCGTTGCCGCCTGTGGTATCCTGAGAAAAGAGGACCAGTTCAAGATCACCGATGAGGCCATCACCGAAGGCCTGGCCACCACCTTCTGGCCCGGCCGCCTGGAACGTATCTCCAACACCCCAGAGACCATCATCGACGGTGCCCACAACCCTGCGGCCATCAAGGTCTTGGTCAGCTACCTCGAAGAGGAGCAAAAAGGGCGGGAGATCACCCTCGTTACCGGTATCTTGGATGACAAGTCATACCAGAAGATGTTTGCCGCCCTCCTGCCCCTGTGCCGGCGTGTGGTCCTCGTACAGGCCAAGACAGAGAGAAGCATCGACCCCGAAATTATGCGCGACGATGCCATAAAATACGTCACAGATGTCACGGTCATTCGGGACATCGAAGAGGCCGTCACCTCGGCTCGTGCCTCGGCACGGCCCGGAGAACTGGTCCTTATTGCCGGCTCCCTTTACGTGGCCGGTGAAGCCCGTCATGCCCTTCTGGGACACTGATCCCCTTAGTGCAAAACCGCTTAGCCCCTATTGCCTCCGGCCACCGTGTCGGGGACAATAATGGGACGGTAAGAAAAAAAGCGGGGCCGGAACCTCACGCGCCAAACACCCCTCTCCTCCTTACATAGACGCCCCCCATTATAACGAGCCCCCCTTTTTTTTAAGACGGTGAAAGATCCACATCTGCATCGCCTATGACACGCCGATAGATGGCCTCAGGCATATCGAGAAGGGAGACGATACGATGGATCAGCGCCCTCTCTATGTCCGACGCATCGCCTCCAAAACAGGCCACCTGAAGGGCCGATTCAAGAACCATCCGCTTCTCGCCATTGGTCAGATAGGGGGCAATAAGGGAGAGCTCCTGGTCCATCGCCTCCTTTTTCAAACGCACCCCGTCGGTCTGACGCGCCACGCTCTCGGCATCCATACTCTCGCCCATCACATCGGCGACAATCCGGGAGACCAGGGCGGCCACCTCACGACGCTCCCCCCCACTGGCATTCATCATCAAGAGGAGGACCGTCAAAAGGGCCGGCTTGAGCCCCGCCTTAGATATCGAGGGACTAAAGGCCGTTACCCCCTTATGAAACACCTCGCCACACCCGGCGCAGCTCACCAGCTCGGAATCGACCACCCGACGAAAAAGGGGGAAGAGAAGAAACCGGGTGGTCGTCACCGTCGCCATAGAGAGACACGCCTCGGTCTGGCGACACCCCGGGCAATAGAAATGGCCGTAGGGCCGATATCGATATTTTGCGTCTCTTCCCCATAAAATAGTCACCGCGGTGGTTACCCCTCTCCCGTACCGATGCCAGTGCGTTTCAACAACTCCCGGACCTCATCCTCTGCAAGATGGCGCCACTGCCCGGGTTTCAATTGTCCCAGACAAATATTGGCCATGCGCACCCGCTTAAGGGCCACCACCTCATGCCCCACCTCCTCGGCCATACGCCGAACCTGGCGATTCTTTCCCTCCTGCAGCACAATGGTATAACTCTGTTCCCCTTCCCGGCGAACCCGACAGGGACGGGTCATACCCTCTTTAAGCCGAATGCCTTCGGCCATACGGGTCAGGGCCGATTGAGGCATGGGCGATGCCACCCGTACGCGATACTCCTTCTCATGATCGAAGGAGGGGTGAGAGAGCCGGTGGTGGATACGCCCGTCATTGGTCATAATGAGAAGGCCCGACGAATCATGATCGAGACGTCCCACCGGGTAAACCCGCTCCGGCACCTTCACGAGATCCGTCACCACCCGTGCATTCCCATGACTGCAGGAGGTGATCACCCCGATGGGCTTATGCAGAAGAAGGTAGACCCGCTTCTCTTCGGCATGCACCGCACTACCCCGCACACAGACACGATCGGAGACAGGATCCACACGGGTCCCGAGCTCCGTCACCACCCGATTGTTTACGGTTACCACACCCTCTTTAATCAGCGTTTCGGCGGCCCGCCTGGAGCATACCCCTGCGTGGGCCAGATATTTTTGCAGACGCACCCCATCATTTTCAGTCACGAACCCCTCTCCTTTCCAAAGAGCGGTTGAATCCGCTCCATTTCTTCTATATATCTTCCATGGCGTGGACGGCCACGCGGCACCCAAAACAGATGGGACCTCACCCCTATGGCGAAGTCCTCCCCTTATCTACAGGAAACCGTTAAAATGTTCAATCAAACCGAGACCCATGGAAAATGCCCTGAATGCGGCAACGCCCTTGAGATCAAACGATCCTGAACGCGAATCACCCTATGTTGCAGGTCCTGCAACACAAGTTTTCGCCCGGAAAAGCTTCAAGAACTCATCGATGACGCCTTCGAACGAAAAATGGCCCGCGTGCCCATCAATCGAATCTAATATGAACAGAACCTTCAGACTCACCATCGAATACCTGGGAACCCCCTACGCCGGATGGCAGATCCAGCCCATCCCCCCGACGGTGCAACGGACCATCCAAGAGGCCATAAGCCGCATGGTAAACCACCCCGTCACCGTCATCGCCTCGGGACGGACCGATGCAGGGGTCCACGCCCTGGCCCAAGTCGCCCATTTCAAGGCAAGGACAACCATCAGTGCCGAAAAATTTCAGGACGCCTTAAACCGCATCCTCCCCGCCAGCATCACCATCCATGAGTGCAAAAGGGTGGAAGACGATTTCCACGCCCGGTTTGGAGCCAAACGAAAGCGGTACACCTATCGCCTCATCAACGAGGTCCACGCCCCGGCAGTGGGTGCCGACACCTTCTGGCAGATTCGCAACCCCTTGAACCTTACCGCCATGCGCGAGGCGGCCAGCCACCTCCTGGGCACCCACGACTTCAAATCCTTCGAAGGCGCCGGCAGTCCCCGTGCCACCACAGTCCGCACCCTCTTCGAGGCGTGTGTCCATGACCACGGCCAGGGACTGGTGACCTTAACCTTCTGCGGCAGTGGCTTCTTAAAATTTATGGTGAGAAATCTGGTGGGCACCCTGGTGGATGTGGGCCTCTCCCGCACCAGCCCCGAGGCGTTCAAGGGTATTCTTACGGCCTGTGACCGCGCCAAGGCCGGAGCCACAGCCCCTCCCCAAGGCCTCTTCCTCGTCCGTGTGGAGTATGACGAGATCCCCCATACCCCCCGACAATTCATCGATTCCCCCCTCTACCCGGCCGGCCTCTGGCTGGGTCCCTGTTAGGAGACATACATGCTATCCCAGACATACAAAGGGGTCGTCTTCGACCTTGACGGCACCCTCATCGACTCCCTGACGGAGATCGCCACAGCCACCAATCAGATCCTTGAGGAGGGCGGATACCCCACCCATCCCGTGGAGGCGTACAAATATTTTGCAGGGTACGGGGCCCGAGTCCTCATCGAGCGAGCCGTACCCCCCGAAGTAAGGGAGACGAGAGAGGTGCTGGAACCACTTCTCAAGCGATTCCTCACCCTCTACCACCACCTCACAGGCACCATCGCCCACCCTTACGAGGGCATCGCCGAGATGCTTACCGCCCTTGAACAAAAGGGACTCCAGCTCTTCGTCCTCACCAACAAACCCCACACATCGGCCCAGGAGTGCGTCAAAGCCCTCATGCCCCACTGGCATTTCACCCAGGTCATGGGAGCCCGGGAGGGTGTCCCCACCAAACCCCACCCCGCCGGAGCCTTGGAGATCCTTCACACCACCGGCATCAAAGGCGAAGAGATGCTCTACCTGGGCGACACCTCCGTGGATATGGAGACGGCCACAGGGGCCGGCATGGTCCCCGTGGGGGTCCTCTGGGGATTCCGCCAGCGCGCCGAACTCGAAGCAAGCGGTGCCCGTCACATCATCGCCCACCCCCTGGAACTGCTGGATATCCTTTAAAAAATTCGGATCATTTTTTAAGTGATTCAGCTGTAAAAGATAAGCCTCCGGCGGCCAGGGAATAAATTCCCTGGCCGCCAGGTATGTGACCATGATGGGCCAAAGGCCCGTCATGGTCACCATTAAATCTGATTACCGCTTATTAGCAACCATCGCTTGCTGCGACCTTCGCCAGACTCTCTCCCCACCTGTTTTCCTAGCTATTTAGCCCCAAAAAAAAGCCCATTTTATCTATATATTGCCGTCGACATGTGGTGGGATGCGCCCGTCGCTATAGATCCCATCACTCTTCCACGAATATGAAGAGGGATAGACCAAACCCATACAGGCGGGGATCGTGGCTCTAAGGTGCATTTTATGCACCAGAACCGGGGCCTATAATGCCAAGATAGATGAGAAAATAAAGGTCGGGAACCTATTAAAAACGGTGCGCGAGGGCACCCTACTCTGGATAAAAGGGGCCCGGATACCGTAAGCGTGGCTGTAAAAGGATGGGCCCAGGCAGGGCC
>JABXKT010000109.1:0-816 GCA_013619155.1 Desulfobacteraceae bacterium | reverse complement strand
CCAAAGGCCCGTCATGCTCACGATAAAAACCTCTTTGGCAACCTTTTGTAAAAGCTTGGCCCCCGGCAGGGCCCACACCAAAGCGATTCAATACGCCTCTTACCTCCTGGTTTTCATGCGCTCTACCTGCAGGTTGTAATGAGCGATGACGGCGCGCCTGTCTAACATGCCGATGAGGATCCCAGAATCCGTCTCCTGGACCACGGGGAGGCTATCGATATTCTTCTGGGTAAATTTTTGAAGCACCGCACTTAAATCTTCCGATGGGGTGGTGGTGATGATCGTGGAGGTGGCAATATCGCGCATGACGATTAAATGCTCCACCTCTTTTAAAAAAATCACGGCCCGGATATCCGTCGACGAAAAGATACCCACCAGGCGATCCTGCCTGTTCATCACGGGGAAGTAGTGCTGCTTAGTCTCGGAGAAAAACCGTTTAAAGGCGACAAATCCCATCTCTTCATGGACGTGGGGCACCGTCTTCACCGCATGCATCAGATCCTTCACGCGAATTTTCTGGAGAATATCCACCATAAATTCTCCGGCATGGGCCGGGGAGTCGACCTTGTTCTTCACCTGATTCTTAAAGATGGTGAATTTTTGCCCGAAGAGATAGCAAACGGAGCAGACGAGAAGACTGGGAAGGAGGAGATGGTAAGAGTTGGTCATCTCGCTGACAAAGATGATGGTGGAGATGGGGGTATTGGAGACCGCCGTAAAAAAACCGGCCATCCCCACGATGACGAAGGCCCCGGGCTCGGTAACGACCCCCGGCATGACTCGGTGAAAAAGCTCACCCACCACCCCGCCCATGGC
>JABXKT010000281.1 GCA_013619155.1 Desulfobacteraceae bacterium | reverse complement strand
AAAAACCAAAAAAGCCCCTCGAGAGATTATCTCGAGGGGCTTTCAAAATGGTGCGCCCAGCAGGATTCGAACCTGCGACCTACGGATTCGAAGTCCGGCGCTCTATCCAGCTGAGCTATGGGCGCATAGGGGTTAATGGGGTGAGCGACGGGGCTTGAACCCGCGACAGCCGGAATCACAATCCAGGGCTCTACCAACTGAGCTACGCCCACCACAAAACCAAGAAACTTATACCCGATGCCCTCACCCATTTCAAGGAAAAAGATGGGGCATCGAAAAAAATAGGCGAACGGGGCACAATCCCGGATAGATCATCACCAAAAAACAGGGGCCAACCCCTCGGCTGAGGCCCCATAGCCCCTTAGAGCTCCAGGAGGATATGGCAGCGATACTCCCCGTTTAAGAGCATCTTCACCTTTCTACCGACGGGAAAATAGCGCCGCGACACGCGATCCCCATGCCTCGATACAAAAATCACATCCCCGGAGAATTGATGGGAGACATCGGCAATGGAGATCCGCTTATCATCGATAAAATCGATGGTACCGGTATACCAGGTACCGGAGGCCTCTTCTATATAAAGGGCGAGGGCCGCCCCTTTTAAGGGAGCGGCATGGGCCCGTCCAGGCATCGCTCCCAACCCCAAAGATATACCGATCAAAGATACCAAGACCCCCAGGGTCAAAAAGCGCCGTATGTTCATCATAGATCGTCCCTTTTGGAATTTATTTTAAAACGAAGGTAACTCTATTCGGCTTACGCCTCGCTTGGCCCTACCGGGAGCCACGCTTTTGCCAATTTTTATGAACGGGGCTTGCCAAATAGGCTTTAATAGTGACCAAGACGGGCCTGTGGCCCTGGCCGCCGGGGCTTGCTTTTTATCCACTTTAACCATAGAAGACGCCCCAATGATGCGATATTTCGTGTGTCGAATAGATTCGATTACGGTGAATGTGGCCGAAAAAGCGCCCCACGCCCTTACTCCACGAAACGCCAATAGAAGATGCCCAAAATCTCTTTTTTCACCTCCATGCGCTCCTTGGCATCGAAGAAGAGCTTATCCGCCTCTTTCTTATCGGCGTTGATGATGGCCGGGGCGTAGTAGATATTATCCCGATATCGTTTTCCGGAGAGCTTGCCATCGGCGGTATCCACGTCCCCATCTTCATCGCTATCAAAGAGCTCGTCATCGGGTTGACCGCCGTTGCAGGCCTCCAGCATATAGACCACCGAATCACCCCCAGAGGAGCAGGGACTGCTCTGGGGTGTCAGGGAGACCCCCACGGCCACCCCGTCGATGAGCTTGACCCGTGTCACCACGCGCTCTCCAGACCCAGGAAGATCCATATACCAGCCTACATGATTTCCCGTGGTATCGCCCTCCTTGGCCGAAGGGGAGAACCAGTGGATGGGGTGGGTGGTGGATTTAATCAGAGAGTCCAGCTCGAAGTTCACCTCCTGCTTTAAGAGGGTCACCCCCGGAGCATTGGAGAGGGAGCGCTCAGAGGAAGAAGAGATGGCCTTCTCAAAGAGCCCCAGGGGCTTTGAGGCGGTGGGGTCGTCCCACTCATCGGCCCAATCCCAGATCCCGTAGAGACTCTGCCCCCCGTCGCTGATGGTATCCTCATAGGCCATATAACGACCGGTGCCGAAGATAAGAATCGTCCCCTTTCTCGATCCGTCGCAATGGGTCATCACCGCCGGCTTGCTGACGATGGACTGAATGCCCCCCCCCTTGCTCTGGGCGGTAAAGAGAGGCGATCCTCCGTAGGCCACCTTCCAGTCGCTTTTTGCCTTCCCGGAGAGGTCAAATTTCCACATATTGCCGAGAAGATCACCGGCGTACACCACATCCACGGTGCCGTCGTAATCCAGATCGATGGGCACCGGAGTCGAGAGGCCGTTGCACTGCCCCACCAATGGGTCCGGGTTTCCCACCCCGGTATCGATCTTTTCGATGAGGGTGCCGTCCATCGCCAGGATATAGAGCACCGCGCTGCCGTTGGTGCTGTCGTACCCATTTCCAAAGAGGATCACACTCTCACCGGTGTTGGCGGTGACGATAACGGGCTCGCTGTAGCTATACCCCATATCCGGGTCTGAGACCCCGTAAGCCGGATACTCCCAGATCGTCGGCGTTGTCCCTTGAGAGATGGCCTTGGGATCGGTGATATC
>JABXKT010000280.1 GCA_013619155.1 Desulfobacteraceae bacterium | reverse complement strand
GTTGTGCTGGGGGCCGCCGTCGATGGCAAGGGGTTCTTGAAGGGTCTGGTTCGAGGCATCCACCCGTATCGATGCCAGTCCGCCCAGGAGGCTGATCTCGATGGTCTTTCCCTGGAGGGCGGGTAGGGCTAGCATCTCTTGGATGGCTTTGCCTTGGGTTTTTAATCGTTTGTAGATGAGGTAGGCCGATAGGCCGATGATACTTACGCCCCCGATAAAAATCCATGGGAGGTAATTGACGAGGCCTCGAAAGAAGAGGACGAAGAAACATAAGGCAACAATGAGAAGGAGGTGGCCACCCAAGATGAGGTAGACCATGAAAAGGCTTTTCATTATGCCCGGAGAGGAATTATTTTTGTTGCTTTTCATACGTTCACATTCATGCCCGCCGGATTCTTTTCAGCATGCCTGCCACGATTTTGGTGAGTGGTGATCACCCGTGGGCAGGGGAAGTCCGGTTTTATCGGTTAAGGGTTACCGGTGAGGATGACCTGGGGGAAATCCCGGATGACGAGGGCTCAAGCAGGGTGTACACAAAGGGGATGTGAAAAAAAGATATCCCCCACCCCTTTGGATGCCACGGCGGTGGCGTGTAAAGGGATGATCTGGCCCATTTGCCGCAAGACCTATGCCACTTTATGGGCCATTGGAGTCATAGCGGTATTTCCAAAAGGGGCACCATGAGATGCTCTTCTGGTATGGCTGCTGATCCTTAATCAAGAACAACAAAACCGTTTTGCATCATAGCGATATGGGGGGGGTCTGTAAATGTTTTTGGTGGATTTCATCCCCGTGGATGGTAGGTGCGATGCATGACATGCAGGTGGTCTTTGGTGATATGGGTATAGATTTGAGTGGTGGCGATATCGGTATGGCCGAGCATCATCTGGACCACTCGCAGATCCGCACCCCCTTCGATGAGGTGGGTGGCAAAGGAGTGACGTAAGGTATGGGGACTGATCTTACCCGTGAGGCCGGCCTTTAGGGTGTATTTACCCATAAGCTTCCAGAATCCCTGCCGAGTCATGGGTTTTCCGGCGCGGGCCACAAAGAGGGTGCGGCTTGCATGGAGTTTTAATAGCTGGGGGCGGGCACCTCGAAGGTAGGCGTCCAGTTTATCTATGGCGTATTGCCCCATGG
The DNA here is from genome assembly GCA_013619155.1 of Desulfobacteraceae bacterium. Lineage (GTDB taxonomy): Bacteria > Desulfobacterota > Desulfobacteria > Desulfobacterales > Desulfolunaceae > Desulfoluna. The sequence continues at coordinate 1,044 of JABXKT010000280.1, read as the reverse complement.
GGACCACGCGCTCCTTGGATCCTTTGCCAAAGAGGCGTACAAATCCGGCCTCTAAGTTAACGTCGTTGACCTCCAGGTTGATCAGCTCTGAGACCCGCAACCCTGCGGCGTAGAGGAGTTCGATCATGGTGGCGTCCCGCATCCCCCGGGGCGTTGTCGTGTTCGGTGCCTCCAGGAGCTGGTGAACTTCGGCCACCGAGAGGGTATCGGGTAGCTTAAGGCCTGTCTTGGGAAAATCGATGAGGTGGCTGGGATCGCTGGCCAGGATCTTCTCTTCGGCAAGGAATCGGTAGAGGGCGCGTATGGAGACCAGATGCCGAGAGCGGGAGCGGGGGGTGAGTCCCTGATCCCTTAACTCGATCATGTGTTTTAAGATGGCGTAGGTATCGTCTACGGTGACCCCTTGGAAGCCATGGGTCTCTAAAAAGAGGGCATACCGGGAGAGATCGCTGGCATACGCCTCTAAGCTTAACTCAGCAAGGCCGCGTTCCACCCGAAGATAGCTGATGAACCGGTCGATATGGTGGTGGAGATGGGTGGGCATAGGTCCCTTTAATATTTCGAAAATTTATAGATACTTGGCATAAAATCGTACTGATAAAGCACGTCGCATCCAGAAACATGGCCTTATAAATGTGGGAACTCATGGCTGTGAATCAGTGGTAATCAAGATTTTTATAGTGACTGGGACGGGCCTTTGGGCCCAATCCCTCGCCGGCCGGAGGCCGCGCGGTGAAAGCGTACCTCCGGTGGCCCTGCCGGGGGCCAACCTTTTGCAAAAGGTTGCCAAACAGATTTTAATAGTGACCATGACGGGCCTTTAGCCCGCCATGGTCACTAAATTGGGGTCCAGGGGCCCCGTCCCTGGACAACCGAGGTATGTTTTTTGGTCACTTTAACCATAGAAGGCCGTGCGGTGAAAGTATAGCCTCCGGTGGCCCTGCTGGGGGCCAACCTTTTGCAAAGGTTGCCAAACAGGTTTTTATTGTGACTGCAACGGACCAAGGGTCCGTTGCAGTCACACACCTGGGGTCCAGGGAATTT
>JABXKT010000279.1 GCA_013619155.1 Desulfobacteraceae bacterium | reverse complement strand
CATCTATAATGAGGATCTTATCTTAGGTGAGATTGCAGCACCAGCTAAGGCATCACCAATTTATCCAGAGTTTTCTGTAGATTGGATTAGTGATGAGATACTAAACTCTCCATTTGAAGAGCGTTCAAATGACCAGTTTTCCATTAGAAATGAAGAAGAAAGACAAGAAATTTTAGAACTTTGTAAATACTGGAAAGGTAAGTCTGCTAATGAGCTTATAACTGCAAGACTTGATGAGGATCAAAAAAAAGGTTCCCATATGGGTGAAAAGATATTCCAAACAAATAACTATCACTTTGCAGGAATAGGTCACTTTGCGATGGATTATACGAAACTTATGAAAGTTGGGTACAACGGTGTAATTAAAGAAGCAAAGGCTGCTTTTGAGAAGTTAACAAAGCAAGATCCAGAGTATGGAGAGAAGAGAGACTACTATAGAGCAACAATTATTATGCTTGAGGCTTCTAAAAAATATATCACTCGTTATGCAAAACTAGCTGAGGAGATGGCAATTGAGGAAACTGATACTAAGAGAAAACAAGAACTAGAAGATATGGCAACTAACTGTCATGCAATAGCAGGAGATGCACCAGAGACTTTCTGGCAAGCATTACAGCTATTCAACTTTGCAACATCACTTATCCAAATAGAAGGTAATGGACATTCTATCTCTTTTGGTCGTATGGATCAATGGTTACACCCATTCTATGAAGCTGATATGAAAAATGAGACTATTAGCAAGGAATTTGTACTTGAGCTTATTGAAGTTCAGTATGTTAAGATGAATAACGCAACTAAACTAAAGGATAAAGGAACTGTAAAGGTACGTAATGGACGTGGATTTGGAGGAGAGAGTCTTACTATTGGTGGAGTAGATACAGATGGTAATGATGCAACTAATGATCTAACTATGTTAATGTTAGAAGGTTCTGCCCACACACGTATGATGAACCCTTGGGTTTGTGTACGTATGCATGAAAATACACCTCATGAATTAAAGATAAAAACTGCTGAGTGTATCAGAGCAGGTTATGGACATCCAAAGCTTTTCAATGATGGACCAGCAATTAAAGCAATGTTGAGCAAGGGAATGACCCTTGAAGAAGCAAGAGATTATTGTGTTGTAGGTTGTGTAGAACCATCTCTTCCAGGTAAAGAGTTTGGTTGGCAAGATGCAGGTTATGTGAATACAGCTAAGATGATGGAAATGGTAATCAATGGAGGGCGTACATTAATTGAAGGTAAGCAACTTGGTCCAGATACTGGTAGCTTAGAGACTTATAAGAGTTTTGATGAGGTTCTTGAAAGTATTGATAAGCAGTTTGCTTACTGGTGTGATCAATTATGTAGTTGCTTAAACATTACAGATGATGTACATAGAATGGTTAAACCTACTCCATATGTTTCAGCTTTCTTTGAAGGTTGTATTGAGTCAGGTAAGGATATGACAGAGGGAGGAGCTAAATATAATGGTACTGCACCACAAGCAGCTGGTATTGCTACTTGTGCAGACTCACTATCTTCTATAAAAAAACTAATATTTGATGACAAGACTTACACTGGTACTGAGTTACTTCAAGCAGTTAAGGATAACTGGGAGGGACATGAGAAACTTTATGCTCTTGTAAATAGCTCGAAAATACCTCACTTCGGAAACGATGATGACTATGCAGATGATCTATTTAAATTTATGTTTGAGTGTTACTGCAGACACATAAAAGGAAGAAAAACTCCTAGAGGAGGACAGTTCAATCCAGGAGTATATACTGTAAATGCAAACGTAGGTATGGGACTTTCTACTAATGCATCCCTTGATGGACGTAAGAATAACGAACCTATCTCTGATAATATGGGGCCAGTACATACTGACGGTGGATCTCACGATATTTGCGGACCAACTGCTGTTGTAAATTCTGTAGCAAAGGTTGACCATAGTCTTGCAACTAATGGTACTCTTTTAAACCTAAGGTTCCCAGAAGAAGCTGTTTCTGGTATAGAAGGAAGAGATATTCTAGTGAGCTTTATAGAAGAATATATTTCTAAGCAAGCAATGCATGTTCAGTTTAATATTATGAGTTCAGAAACAATGAGAGCAGCACAGGAAAAACCAGAAGATTACAAAGATATGCTTGTACGTGTTGCTGGATACAGTGCGTATTTTGTAGAGCTTGGTAAGCCATTACAGAAAGATTTAATTC
>JABXKT010000278.1 GCA_013619155.1 Desulfobacteraceae bacterium | reverse complement strand
CTGTAGGTAATAGAACGAGTATGACTTCTGAGGGTGAGAAAATCGATTATTCTTATGATTCAGCGAATAGATTGTTATCAGCTGGTGGTCAGTCCTTTGAATATGATGCTTCTGGTAATATGACCAAAGCTTCATCACTTGAAGAAACGACAGACTACACTTATGATGGCAACAACAGACTGACTTCAGTGAACTTCTCAAATGAGACTTATGCTAGATACAGTTATGATGGTTTAGATCGTTTGGTCAGAAGAGAGACAAGTGACTATGACTTTAAGATTCTAGATGAGTATAACGATTCGGTAAGAGGATATAATGAATCAGCTAACTCTTATAATGAATCGGCAAAGGCTTTTAATGAAACTGCTTCTGAGAATAATGGAAAGACTGAAAAGACGAATAATGGTAATGATAAAGTAAAGACGAATAATGGTAAGTCAAAAGAAAAGGAAATTCCCAAAGGTTTAATAGATAATGAAAATGCAAATGCTAATGCATTTAAGAAATTTGATCTAGAGGAAGTGAGTTTACCTAAAAATAATATAGAGAGTGAACGCTTTGATTATATTGGTACTTCTACGGTTCAGCATAAAATCTATTCAGATGAAGGTTCACCGATGAATGAATACTATTATGCCAATGGTGAAGTCGTCGCTCAGAAGATATTCGGTCTAAAGGGTAGAATCACACCAGGTAAAGAAGAGACCATTAAAACCAATGGTGGACTTATGTACTATGAGTACGATGGTCTAGGTTCTGTAACAACACTTAGAAACAAACATGGTGATACGATAGAAGATTACCGTTATGATGTATACGGAAACATTCAGACTGGTATTACGTCACCTTATAATATGACAGGTTATACAGGTCAAATGTATGATGAAAAGTCATCACTGGTGTACATGAATGCAAGNAATAATCCAGTAAACTATACAGATCCTAGTGGTAATGTACCAAAATGGGTTAAGAATAGATCAGACCATTCTTACAAGACACATGATACTGGGGACAGTTACATGGGTCATGATTATGTCTATAAAGGTGAAAGTTCTAGTGGTGGTAGTTGGGATCTAATTTCAACTAGAACATATGAAACTTATAAAGAAAAGTCATATAGCAGATCAACAACGACTACAATCAATTATAAGTATTATAGAACAGGTAATACTTATAATGAGGAGCATGGATGGTCGTCCATTGGGTTGGATGCAGTAAATGTAAAATATGAAGTAAGTGGAAGTCAATCTAAAACGGTAAGAATTTATGCTTACGAAATAGCAGCAGATAATCAAAGATTAATAGAAACGACTGTTGGTGAGATTGATCTTGATTGGAATGAAACTTCAGTAAGAATTGACATAACAGATTTAAAAGATGCACCATTAAGTAAAATATTAAATCGTATTGATAGTGCAGCACATATAATGAATTCATTATATCCTGTAATCGATGACTCTGAAGCAACTTACCATGAATCAACCAATGATATCTTAAGATGGGATAATGAAGGATGGTCAGGTGAATACTCTATAAGTAGTTCCAGGTATAATCAAACTGAAAATGATTATTGGCAACTTGAATATGAAGTAGCACATTATGGTAAACCATATAGTGTAATTGTAGATGAAGCTAACGCATATGGTATAGATGTTGAGGAGTATGCTGAAACTCTTAGATTAGTGAATACAATGCCAGGAACGATAGGATTTTTTGATGGAATGTATGGTTCACAAACTTACATCCATAATGATACAATTTGGAGTACGCTAGAAAAACAAACATATGAAACGTTTCAAGCACAAGGTGAAACATATGCTTTAGGTATGAGCTATATTGTATCAATCGAGCTATGGAATAGGTATTCAGATAAACTGGAGAAGAGCCAACCTACTGAAGCTGTTGAGAGGGCGGTACAATCAAAACCAATGACATGGAATGAATTCCAGTCAGCAAATAAAGGGAAGTACACAAATTCTCAATTGAGTGAAGCTTGGACTCAATATAAACAGGCGAATGGTATTACAACAGGTCAAACAGTAACAAATGGTATGCATGGTAATTCATTAGCTAATCCAAATACAAACTATGGTTATCAATTAGTCGATAAAGATACAGGAGAGATTCTTAAATTTGGTGAGACACTCTATCCAGACACTAGATATTCTAATACATTCTTACAATCAGAAAATTCGGTGATGGAGATACTTACAGAAGGTTCAAAATATGATATTCATATGTGGCAGCATAACCAAATTATTGATTATTTTGATGAATTTATGAAATTGCCAAGGTTTAATAAAGGTTTCTGGTAAAATAAGGAGAAAAATTATGAATTTGAGGTTTAAAGTACCTAAGTTTTATGTAAAGAAGTATGGAGCAGATGAAAGTATAGATTCTTTCTGTGAAACAATCGAAAATGTTGTTGAAGGCAAAATATATTCCACTAAAGTTGATTCAATTGATTTCATACCTATAATTGTACCAAAACATTTACTAGAGGAAGGATTGGGGCAAGAATTCACTAAATATGATTTAAAGTATAAAGTTGTAGCTTTGGCAAGACAAATAGACTTTGAAGATTACAATAATGGCGATGAAATAAAAAAGAAAACACTGTTGAAGGAGTGTTTAATTACTGGTTTAAAGGAGATTGAAATAAAATCTAAGCTCAATGTAGATGAGATGAGTGCTGATATTGAATCGGTAGATTAGAAAATGTTGTTAATAACCTCATATATTTTCTGAAATAAGATAAGATTCGGAAAATTGGAGTTTATAAGATTAAGTGAAACTAGTGATGTGAATGACAAAACATTGAATAGGTTAATTAACGATGGAGAGAATTATCTTTCCATCGTTTTTTGGATAGGGACATTCATCCCCTTATAAAACCAATTCTAGAATATAAAATGTAGCTACTACCTTTTACACGTATGACAACATCGGTCGTGTGGTTAACTCATCTACTTCTACTAGAAGAAGTGAAACATGCACCTACGATACATTAGGTAATCCTGTAGGTAATAGAACGAGTATGACTTCTGAGGGTGAGAAAATCGATTATTCTTATGATTCAGCGAATAGATTGTTATCAGCTGGTGGTCAGTCCTTTG
>JABXKT010000108.1 GCA_013619155.1 Desulfobacteraceae bacterium | reverse complement strand
CACAGATTTCATAAAAATGCCGATGCGCTTTGCCCCGAGGTACGAGGGGCAAAGCGCATCGGCTATCCTGCTTTCGAGGTGGCTCACCTCGCCGCCGGAGGCATCGCTTTTTATATGTTCTATTATCCCTTGGCCATGGCGGCCACCACCGTGGGGAAGAGTTCCGGCTCGGTATGGGGGATAAATTTAGCTCCGCTGAAGCGAATCATGAAGTCCTGGTCCACGTTGAGCTCCACGTAGGTGATGCGATCCCGGATGGCATTGGCCTCGGGGATATACCGGTCTCCGTAGAGGACCAGGGTGGCGCCCTCCAGGGAGCTGTTTCCGATCTTCTCATAGCGACTGCGATCGAGATCGGGGATCATCCCGATGGAGATGGCCGATTCTGGATCGATATAGGCCCCGAAGGTACCCGCCACATAGATCTTCTCTAAGTCCCCGAAGCCCACGCCCACTTTCATGACTATGGTCTCAAGAATCGTATACATGGCCGCCTTGGACCGAATCAGGCTGTCCAGACTCGCCTGGGAGACGGTGATGGCCTCCCCGGTGCCCGAGGCATCGGCCGCCACCACCACGATGGCGGGGAGACCGTGCTCTTCGGTGTAGCGATTCCCACAGGCCGCCTCCACCAATTTGCCCTTGGGATCGATCATCCGCGTCAAGAAGAGAACGGCGGCCAGATCGATAAAACCGGACCCGCACATGCCCACCGGGGGTAGATCATCGATGGTGCCCACGGTAAAATCGTCACCGGAAATACTCACCCGGTCGATCACCGCGGCCCCGGCCGTCATCCCCATGGAGGAGACGCCCCCTTCCAGGGCGGGCCCGGCGGCACCGGCACAGGCCACAAGCCAGTCCGCATTTCCCAGGACCACCTCGGCGTTGGTGCCCACATCCACGAGAAGCGAGATCTCCTCCCCACGATGAATACCGGAGTAGAGGATACCAGAGATGAGATCGCCGCCAAAGTAGCTGCCAATATTGGGAAAGAAGAAGATCCGCCCCTCAGGATTGGTGTGAGTCAGAAAGAGATCGGCCTTGAGGGTGCCGGGAATATTGGTCACCGGGATATACGGCTCGCGGATGATATGGCCGGCGGGAAGACCCATAAAAAGATGGGTCATGGCGGTATTACCCGAGATGATTACCGCATAGATCGCATCGGAGGAGAGACCGGCCTGGAGGCACAAGGTCTCCATCCCATTATCGACGGCCTCCCCCACCACACGTTTCAAAGCGTCCATCCCTTCGGGGGTGGAGCCATGATGAATACGGGTGAGGATATCGCTGCCCACGGCGATCTGGGGATTGTCCATCACCGTTTCTGAGAGGACCTCTTTGCGCTCTAAATCCACGAGACGCATGACGATACGGGTGGTCCCCAGGTCCACGGCCACGCCCAGGGCCCGGCTCTCCCCTTGAGGATCGAGAATATCGAGAAGCCGAAGCCCGCTGCCATCGTCGAAGAGGACACACCGGGCTGCAAAATCCCACTGTCGCAGAGAACGGCTCACCTTCTGAAGCAGAGGAAATCCCGCTACGGGGCGAGGCCCCGCCCCGGAGAGAGCCCTCAGTAAGCGATCCATATCGGCGCTGTTATCCGAAAGAGACGGCGTAGTCAGCCGCACCGGTCTCACCCATCCCAAGCCATGGTCATGTTGTATCATCTGGTAAACCCCAAATTTAAATAATAACGGTTATAAAAAATAAGCGGTTAGAGCCGGAGTCACGGTGATGACGTCCCTTCGCCCTCTTCCGGCGACATAAAAAAAAGGGGCGGGGGAAAGAGAAAAAAAATGGCTGCCTTTTGGAATAAATATGAGGAAGCCACCGAAAGCCAATGCCATCAAGGACCGCTGGAGATACTTAAAAAAATATAATGATTCAGCTCAAAAAGAAGACGTCTAGGGTCAAGGTGCATAAAAAAACGCCTCCGGTAGTCAGGGGAACACTCTCCTGGACCCCAGATTTTTGAATATGACGGGCTAAAGGCCCTTCATATTCGCTGAAAAAGCGTCTTACAGGCATATGTAACGATCATCGAAACGTTTGCGCGGCGCTTTTTGAGAAAAAAAGCGCCGGAGGCATCGCTAAACAGTTAAAAAAATCATCCGGGTGATACGATACGCCACGGGGAGGAGATGCCAGCTATCTCTTCACAGAGAGGGGGCTCCTCGCCCAGGAGAGAAATCGGGTCGTAAAGGGAGATATCCGTTCCCGTGGCCATAGCCTCCCATCGCAGCCTCTCTTTGGGCAGTTCGTCCGAGAAGGTCATCAAGGAGAGGTGGAGGTGACAGGCGATGATGAGACCCCGGTGAGAGGGATCGGCCAGGGTGGCCAAGACCTCCCCCCCGGTGAGAGAATCCCCTTCGGCCAGTCCGGGCCGAGGGGTCACATGGGCGTAGACGGTAAAAAAAACGCCAGACGCCCCCTCATGGCGTACAAAGATAGAGGAATCGATAAAATCGTCAGGGGAGATGGCCCACACCCGCCCCGGGTACACCACCGGCACCCGGCTTCCCGGACCCAAGGCCCGATACTCCCCTTGCGAGGTGCGGTAGCGACAGATATCCACCCCCTCATGGGGAAGGGGACGGGGTCGACGATTCCCCCACCAGCTTTTCCGTGTTCCGAAGAACATCGCCTCAGGGGAGACAAACACCACCCGCCCCAAGCCATTGGCCACCGCCAGAGACTTTAAAAAATGGGTCCTGGGTATATCAAGCCCCTCTTTACGATGCATGGGTAAAGACAATGCGATGGGCCATGAGATTAATATCGGAGAGGGTACCCTGGATCTCTTTGGAGTCGCCCAAAAGCCCCCGCAACAGATAGCTGCCATTTTCTATCGGTGTAATGGCGGCGACATTTTCCATCACCAGCTCTTCATGCTCGCCTTGCTTTAAGTACACGTTGGATTCGCACATGGTATAACTCCTTTTGCGGTCGATATATTTTTTTTAAAATATGATCGGCTCGCACATTAAAAAACGCGGCCCCTTTAAATCGCTTACCGCAGATGTTTCGATACCAGAAAACCGATATATCATCGGATCCAGTCCCTATCGAAAATAATGGAGTGTGTCTCGTATAGTCATCGTTAACTCAATCTAGCATACCGTTGCAATTCCCAGATAATGCACTGGGGTCTGAATTTGCAATAGAGCTTTGGATCTGCACACGTGGCACAGGCCTCACAGAGATAACGGGCATATTTACTACAGTAAAAGGTGCCTTCTGCCTCTGGATGGTTAACGCATCGTATCTTGTCATGATCTGCATTCGCCAACATAATTATTACTCTACCTCAAGGCTGTGATGAATTCAAGAAAATGAACGATACCTGTATTCCCCACTCCTTTGCCAAGGGAGTAATGACTTGCAAGTAGCGTATTTTTTACCTGCTTTATTTACCTTTGAAAAGGTAACAATCATTCAAAATAGCATTTGACTTCCTCTCATCATTATATTATTTTTATAGTAATTATAGCGATTTTCTTTAAAACAATATCGGCACAACCTTCAGCAAGCAAGGAATATTTTTTTTCGTATAGAGTGTATCTTTACTCACCATCCCCAGAGGTCGTCACGAAATCATATGGGGAAGCTCCCAGACAATGACTTTTATATATTGGCCCCCCGACGTAAGCGTCGGTCTGCCGCGACTCAATTTTTTTATACCCCAAACGCTCCCCCCTGGCAAATGACTATTTTTATTAGGAGAACGATGGATATGGAAATCAAAAAATATGAGCCCACAGAAAAACGAGGCCTGGTGGTGGTCATCACCGGCTATGGAAAAGGAAAAACCACCAGCGCCATGGGCATGGCACTTCGAGCCGTGGGCCATGGGATGAAGGTGTGCATCATCCAGTTTATGAAGGGAGATCTCTACACAGGTGAGTGGGATGGCATTAAAAAGCTGGGGGGGTGTGTGGAGCTAACGACCACGGGAAAAGGATTCTGTGGCATCGAGGGCAACCCTTACCCCCAGGCCGAACATCGGAGAAATGCCCAGGACGCCATAGCCCTGGTCTACACGAAGATGGAGTCCGGCCAGTTCGATCTTCTCGTGGTGGATGAGATCAACAACGCCCTGGATCTCAACCTCGTGGACCTTTCCCAGGTCCACGATCTTCTGGACAGACGCCCCGCCCTAACCCACCTGATCCTCACCGGCAGAAATGCACACCCGGAGATTATGGACAGGGCCGATACAGTCAGCGCCATCCGGGAGATCAAGCATGCCTACAGGCAAGGAATCGAAGCTCAGCCCGGTATCGACTTTTAACGAAAATATCACTATTCAGATCAAAAAGAATCGACGCAAAAAGCCAGGCCTCCGGCGGCCAGGGAATAGATCCCCTGGACCCCAGGTTTGTAACGGTGACGGACCAAAGGTCCGTCACCGTTACAATAAAAGTTTGCTTGGCAAGCCCGACCTTTCAAATCAGGCAAAAGGTTGCCCCCCAGCAGGGCCACCGGAGGCATCGCTTTTTATCTGTTTTATTTTTTAAGCCGACCCTTACAAAAAATCAATCGGGGATAAGGTCGTAGTAATACCTCATGACATCGGTGCGGGTCACGATACCGATCATCTCGCCATCCACCACCACAGGCACTCGCCCGATGTCGTGCTTGATCATCAATCGGGCCGCCTCCATGGGGCTCTTATCGGCATCTATCTCCACCACCGAAGGGGTCATATAGGCCTTGACCGGAGACTGAAGCTGGGTCTCTTTGCGAAGCTTTTTAAAATCACGCTGAGAGATCACCCCCACGACCCGGCCCTGATCCGTTACCGGTACCCCCGTGCACCCCTTCTCCTTGAGTAGTACCCCCAGCGTCTCCATGGAGACGGTAGTTTCCACGGAAACTACGGGAAAACTCATGATATCACTGAGCTGTGCCGACGCCACCTGGTCATTCTCCACCAGGGTGCAGATCGTATCGAAGACCTCCTGGGGACCATGAGCATCGGATTTTAACTGGGCTGAGGCGGCGCCGGGGTGGCCCCCACCGCCCAAATTACGCATCAATTTTCCCATATCCAGGGTCTCCGCCTTACCCCGCCCGATGATCATACACCGCCCCCTCGATTCATCGAAGAAGACGCCAAAGGCACCATCGCTATTCTCAAGGTCCAGGAACATCTTGACGACAACGGAGAGATTGGCCACATGGCCGACGATAGGCACCGATGCAAAGGAGAGCGTGTACCCGTTGACCTTTCGTCTCACGGGGTGCTTCATCATCTCAAAGAGAACGCTCTTCTGTTTCTCCCCATAGGCTTGCCGCAAAAAACCACCCAAAATACTGAGGTCTGCCTTCCGGTCGAGGAGCCAGGCCACGGCACGGGCATCTTCGGCCCGCGTGGAGGGGTAGGAGAGGTAGCCCGTGTCTTCATAGATCCCCATGAGAAAGAGGGTGGCCAGCATGGGCGTCAATATCAGGCGACGGGCCTCCAACTCCAAAACCAGATGGGTCACGGTGGAGCCCAGCCCGTCGTTTATGACGCGATCGGCCTCGATATCCCCCCCCTCATGATGATCCCATATATGAATAGTCACATCATCGCGCCCCTTAAGAGCATCCATCCCCTCGAGACGGTTCCAACTATTGGTATCCACCACAATGAGCTGTGTGACCTCATCAAAATCGATCTCACGGGGGTGAAGGATGGTAAAAAGATCCTTATGAATGGCCACGAAGGCACGCACATTGGCGTTAATGCTCTTGGGGAGGACCGGCACCGCATCCGGATAGATCATAGTAGCGGCAATAAGAGAAGCCAATCCGTCAAAGTCGGTCCCCTTGTGGGTCGTCACGATCCGCATCGTATCTCCTAATCTCACAACACGCCATCGTACAGCGGCTGGAATGAATATATTCATGATAATAATTACTACAAACTGTATCAGGCCCCGGACAGAAAGGATAACCATATTTTATACCGCATCCCCCACCCTTATAAAAAAAAGAGAGGCGGCACTATTCAACGACAACGCCTACGGCCTTGCCGGAGGCAAATTGTTGAAAAATTTGGCAAATAGCGCTTCTACCATTATTTTTGAACGAATTTTGTCTTAAAGGCCGATGCGATTTGACCCGACCGAGACACGAAGGACAAAGAGCGTCTGCAATCTGCGTTCTACGGTGTTTTTAGCGAAGGGGCATCGCCACCCGTACCGCCGAAGGCTTCTTTTTGAACTGAATAGTGACGAAATTTTTACATGGCACGCCCCTTTCTCTCATCTTTAAAGAGACTCGGCCCCGGGGAAAAATTTTCCCGCCACCCCGTACATCCCTCTGATATCTCGGCAAAAACCCATGGCAACCCCACGCAGGAAGAGCGTCGCCACCCACCCCAGCCATACTACGTAAATACGCAATATTTACGATACCAACATACCTATCCCGCGATTACCCCCCTATATTATCAATGTTCAAGAGCCTTTTAAGGGTACCTTGCACGAGACAAAATATGCCATTGCGTTTTTCATCAATCACCTATTAACGCCCTCCTCCCCGACGGTTTTAAATCCCGTTTAAAATGGGCTATCCATTTATAATAAGGGTGTTCAGAGAAAAGAGATCATGGTACATAAGACAAAACACGCCCAAGAGAGAAAATGGGCATGTTGGATGTTTGACGACAATATGGGGAGATTGGTTTCGGATTTACGCAACACCACGCGCCTCCACGACTGAAAAATGCCGGATAACCCAATTCGGATACTCTCATTTTCCACACGACGGCCACGCCACCAGGGCCATCCAACACCATAAGAATCAGGTTGTAAATATGAGCAAAATTATCATTACGGCAATCGGGAAAGACCGACCCGGCATCGTCTCTTCGGTGGCCCAGGTCCTTTTTCAGCTGGGCTGCAACATCGAAAACGTTAGCCAGACCATTCTTCAGTCAGAATTTGCAGGCATCTACATCGTCTCCACCCCCGACGGTACCGATTTTGATGCCTTTTCCCAGGCCTTCCACGACGCCTTCAACGAAAAAGGACTCCATATCCATATCAAACCCATGGATACAGAAGCCCCCCTTACAGATATTGATGGTGAGCATTTTATCATCACCACCATCGGTCCGGACAGCCGGGGTCTCGTCTACGACATCTCCTGCATCGTTGCCGAAGCCGGTGTGAACATCATCAACCTGAAGGCCGTGTTTGAAGGGGGCAACAACCCAGAGCGAAACATCATGGTCTACGAGGTTCTGGTTCCCGACACCCTGGACCGCCATCTGCTCTCGGCCACCCTGAAGGAGAAGGCGGCAAGCCTCAACCTTGCCCTCACCTTTCAGCACAAGAATATATTTGATACCGTCAATCGTATCTGATGTCTTAAGTGCCCCACACTATTATGTTAAAATGGCTGTGCACATATCATCTGCTCCATGCCCCTTCGGGCCCTTGTCTTAAAAAAAGGCAATAAAAGCCCATCTATCTTTTTCAGGAAACGACCATGCTAAACGAAAATGAACTCCTGTCCACCGTCGAGATGCTCAAATATGAGCACTTGGATGTACGAACCGTCACCCTAGGGATCAACCTCTTCGACTGTGCCAGCCATGACCTGGAGGTCTTTAAGGCCAATCTGCGCAAAAAAATCACGGGACTTGCCGGCACCCTCGTTTCCACCTGCAACGCCATCGGCGACAAATACGGCATCGAGGTGGTCAACAAACGTATCTCCATCAGCCCCATCGGCGTGGTGGCGGCCCCCTTTAATGCCGCTCAGATGGTCGAAATTGCCATCACCTTAAACGAGATTGCCGTGGAGGTGGGTGTGGATTTCATCGGCGGCTTCTCCGCCCTGGTGGAGAAGGGTATGGCCAACGGCGATCGAGCCCTCATCGAAGCCATTCCCGAGGCCCTGACCCAGACCGATCGCATCTGTGCATCGGTCAACGTCGGCTCCACACGGGCCGGCATCAACATGGATGCCGTGCTGCTCATGGCCAAGGCCATCAAACGCGGCGCCGCCCTCACCGCCGATAAAGACGGCCTGGCCGTGGCCAAACTCTGCGTCTTCTGCAACATCCCCCAAGATGTGCCCTTCATGGCCGGTGCCTACCTGGGCGTGGGAGAGGCCGATGCCGTCATCAACGTGGGGGTCAGCGGCCCCGGTGTGGTGAAGCGCGCCATCGATCGGGCCATCGAAGCCCATCCCGATATCGATCTGGGCGAAATAGCCGAGATCATCAAGCGCACCGCCTGCAAGGTGACCCGCGTGGGCGAACTCATCGGCCGGGAAGTGGCCGAAACCCTCGACATCCCCTTCGGCGTGGTGGATCTCTCCCTGGCCCCCACCCCCACCGTGGGAGACAGCGTGGGCGAGATCTTCCAGAGCTTAGGCCTCATAAGCATCGGCGCCCCAGGCAGCACCGCGGCCCTTGCCATGCTAAACGATGCCGTGAAAAAAGGCGGCGCCTTCGCCAGCTCCCACGTGGGGGGCCTCTCCGGTGCCTTCATCCCCGTGAGCGAGGACTTAAATATCGAAGAGGCATGCCGAAACGGATTCTTAAATATCGAAAAACTCGAGGCGATGACCTGTGTCTGCTCCGTGGGCCTTGACATGGTGGCCATCCCCGGCGAAACCTCCGAAGAGACCATCGCAGGCATCATCGCCGACGAGATGGCCATCGGCATGATCAACAACAAGACCACCGCCTGCCGACTCATTCCGGTCCCCGGAAAAACCGTCGGTGACAATGCGCACTTCGGTGGCCTCTTGGGCCATGCCACCATCATCGCTGTGAAAAACTGCGAGGGCGAAAACCACTTCGTCCGCCACGGCGGCCGCATCCCGGCTCCGATCCACAGCCTTAAAAACTAAGGGCTGAGCCACATAGAAGATGCCTTCACCAAAAAACGGGCATCGAAACAATCCTCATGGATGATTCGGTGCCCGTTTTTTTTTGATTTAGGTAACTATTCAGCGATCAGAAGTCATGGTATGGCCCCACATACACCAACCAAGGAAGGGAAAATATGACAACGACCCTCAAGGGATATGAGCCTCTTCACGGCTTCTCGATTTCACAGGATCTATATCGGTTTATTAATCAGGAGGTACTTCCCGAAACGGGCCTTGCACCCGAGGCGTTCTGGCGGCAAGCCTGTGACCTCATTCACCGCCTGACCCCAGCCAATCGCGACCTACTTGAAAAACGTGAGCACCTCCAACGCCAGATTGACCAGTGGCATCTTGCCCACCCGGGTCATCTCGATGATTCCGCATATCAGGCGTTTCTGTCACAGATTGGGTATCTGGTAGAGCCACCGATAGACGTGGTTATCAGCCCGGAACATGTGGACCCGGAAGTCGCAACCCTGGCAGGACCCCAGCTGGTGGTGCCCGTTATGAATGCGCGCTATGCCTTAAACGCCGCCAATGCGCGTTGGGGAAGCCTCTACGACGCACTGTATGGCACCGATGTCATTCCCCAGTCCGGCGGCACAGCCAAGACAGACGGCTACAATCCCAGACGAGGAGAGGCGGTCATCGCCTACGCCAAGGCGTTTCTCGATGAACACTACCCCCTTGCGACGGGATCCCATGCGGAGGCCACCGGCTATCGAGCCCCCCACGGCACACTCCTTGTACACCTGGGAGAATGCCAGACCACGCTTCGCGAGCCGAATCAATACCTCGGGTATCGCGGCGAAGCCGCCGAACCAACGGCCATCTTACTTAAAAAACATGGCCTGCACCTAGAGATCCAGATCGATGCGAGCAGCCCCATCGGTCAGGTAGACCCTGCGGGCGTAAAAGACCTCTTCGTCGAATCGGCCCTTACCACCATCATGGACTGTGAAGACTCCATCGCGGCGGTGGACGCGCACGATAAGGTCGTCGTGTACCGTAACTGGCTGGGTTTAATGAGAGGCACCCTCAAAGCATCGGTCAATAAGGGGGGGCATACCCATGAACGAACACTTCATGCAGATCGAGTCTACCAGACCTTGGACGGTGGCGAATTAACGCTGCCTGGACGTTCATTGATGTTTGTGCGAAATGTCGGCCACTTGATGACCAGCGACGCAATCTTAGACGCCCAGGGCAACGAAACACCGGAAGGCATTCTCGACGCCCTTTTCACCAGCTTAATCGCCAAGCATGACCTGCTCGGCAACAGCCGGTATCGCAACAGCCGGGAGGGCAGCATCTACATCGTCAAACCCAAGATGCATGGGCCCGACGAAGTGGCCTTTGCCGACCGATTGTTTGAGGCGGTGGAACAGATCCTGGATTTACCAAAACACACCGTTAAAATGGGCATCATGGATGAAGAGCGGCGAACCTCGGCCAACCTTGCCGCCTGTATCGCTGCGGCGAGCCAACGCGTGGTGTTTATCAACACCGGCTTTCTCGACCGCACGGGTGATGAGATGCACACCAGCATGATGGCCGGCCCCATGATCCGCAAAGGGGAGATGAAAACCGCCACCTGGATCACCGCCTATGAAAACAACAACGTCGATGCAGGCCTCGCCTGCGGGTTGAAAGGCAAAGCCCAGATCGGCAAAGGGATGTGGGCCATGCCCGATCTCATGGCCGAGATGATGACGGTCAAGCTAGGGCACCCCCAATCCGGTGCCTCCACGGCCTGGGTCCCCTCCCCCACCGCGGCCACCCTCCACGCCCTGCATTACCACCAAGTCGATGTGGCAGGCGTTCAGTCCCGACTGGCAAACCGCGAGCCCGCCAGCTTAAAAGATCTACTCACCATCCCCCTGGCCAGAGAGATCGCCTGGAACGAGACCCAACGCCAGGAAGAGCTCGACAACAACATCCAGGGCATACTTGGGTATGTGGTGCGCTGGATAGATCAGGGAATCGGATGCTCCAAAGTACCGGACATCCATGGCGTAGGTCTCATGGAAGACCGCGCCACCTTGAGGATTTCCAGCCAGCATGTGGCCAACTGGCTGCATCATGAAGTGGTGACCGAAGCCCAGGTCCTGTCCACCTTAAAACGAATGGCCGGCGTGGTCGATGCCCAGAACGCTGGCGATGCCGACTACCGAAACATGGCGCCCGATCTTGAGAAAAGCTGCGCATTTCAAGCCGCCAAGGCGCTTATATTCGAAGGGGTGACCCAGCCCAGCGGGTACACCGAGCCCTTACTGCACGCGTGGCGAAGAGTCGCGAAGGCCAAAGCATCCTAACTATTCAGCTCTAAAAAAAATACCGTCCATGGTTAAAGTGGGACAAAAAAAGTGCCTCCGGCGGCCAGGGGATAAATCCCCTGGACCCCAGGTTTGTGACTGTGATGGGCCTTTGGCCCGTCACAGTCACTATAAAAACCTGTTTGGCAACCTTTCCAAAAGGTTGACCCCCGGCAGGGCCGCCGGAGGCTTTTTTTACAAACTGAAATAGTTGTCAAGAGAGGGTGTATAAACAGATCATTGTCGTGATGACCCCAGTGATGGCTAAAAATAAGGGGTAATCAAATTCGCCTTTGATTCGGGGTTAACCCGAAGTTACTTAACGATACCTGTTTATCAAACCCAGCTCATAAAAATTGGCAAAAGGTTGGCTCCCGGCAGGGCCAACCGAGGCATTTTTATCCTTACCACCCATCGGCCAACAAAAAAACGGGCAAGCCCTAAGGGATTGCCCGTTTTTTTAGATCACAAAACTCTATCGCTCAATTTTTCTAAGCGGTATAGGCGGCCCACTTATCATCGATGATGCCCTGCATCTCGTCGATGATCTCCTGGGTCAGTCCTGAGAATCGTCTCTGGGTCTTGAAATACTCGGTAACGGGGGTGCGTTCTTTACCCACGCTTTTGGCGGACTCCCCGGTGAGGGAGAACTCGCCGTTGACGATCTCGTAGAGATCGAAGAGACCGGTAACCACACCCAGCTTACCGATCTTAACGCTGTAACGGGGGGCAAAGCCCCAGCCCGAGGGACAGGGGGTGTGCACGTGGATATAGCGCGTACCGCCCTTCATGGAGACGGCCTTCTTCACCTTGTCATAGAGATCCAAGGGATAGGCGGCCGAGGCGGTGGCCACGTAAGAGATCCCGTGGGCCGCGATGATGCTGGGCACATCTTTCTTGTGCTGAATCTTACCTTTAATAGGGGTGGTGGTGGTCATCACGCCCTTGGGGGTGGTGCCGGAACGCTGAACGCCCGTGTTCATATAGGCTTCGTTGTCATAGCAGATATAGATGATATCTTCCCCACGCTCACAGGCACCGGAGAGGGCCTGGATTCCGATATCACCGGTACCACCATCCCCTGCGAAGGCCACGACATTTAAGTGGTCGCGTCCGGTGGCCCGCATGGCCGCTCGAACGCCCGTGGCGGCAGCTGCCGTGGAGGCAAAGGTGACGTTCACGCATGGGAGCTTGGTGGCGGCCACGGGATAGAGCCCCTGAAGTACGGTGAGGCAGCTGGGGGGCACGGCAAGGACCGTATCCTTACCCAGGGCCTTAAGGGCGGTGCGGTACACAATCCCCAGGCCACAGCCGGAACAGGCCCGGTTGCCCGGATTCACCATCTCTTCATCCGTCAGATTCAAAATCGTTGTTTTCTTGTCTTTATCCATAGCAGGCAGCCCTCTACAGCTTCAAGCCAATCCACTGGGGTTCATCCCCGATGGCGGCTTCATTATTGATGGATTCGGTCAGGGCATCATACAGGTGCTGGGTCTTGATCTCTCGTCCCCCGAGCCCCAGGATGTAGTTGTTCACCGCAGGACGCGTCTCGGCGCTGTAGAGCGCGGATTTCACATCGGCGTAAAGGGCACCCTGGTTACCGTAGGAGAGGGCTTTTTCGAAGACAATCACCCGCTTACGCCCACACAATGCTTCACGTATCGCCGCATCGGGAAAGGGTCGATAGACCTTTAAACCCATGACACCGATCTTCACCCCCTCGTCTCGCAGGGTATCGATCACATCATGAAGCTGATAGGAGAGGGACCCCATGCATAAGACCACATAATCGGCATCATCACAGCAGTAGGGCTCCAAGAAGGGAGTGCCGCTGCGGCCAAAGATCTCTCCGAAGGCCTCATCGATGGCTTCAATCTCGGTCAAAGAGCGACGAAGATCCCCTTGAAGGGTCTTTCGGATCTCCATATAGCCCGGTGCGGTGTTCCCATGGAGGTCGGGACGCACGTCGGGTAGGGTCACGCTGTTGAAGTTTCGGGGCGCCTCGGGGTTGAGGAAATGCGTCGGCGCGAAGGGGGGTAGGAAGGCATCCACCTCCTCTTGCTCGGGCAGTTCAAAGGGCATATAGGTATGAGAGAGAAGGTACCCATCGTAGCAGACCATCACAGGAATGCTCACGGTCTCGGCGAGTTTAAAGGCCTTTAATACCGTGTCATGGATCTGCTGGTGGTCGGCGCAGTAGAGCTGAATCCAGCCCAAATCCCTCTGGCTGATGGTATCCTGATGGTCGTTCCAGACGGTCCAGGGAGCCCCCACACCGCGGTTGGCCACACACATCACCAGGGGAAGGCGCGAGCCCGCGGCCCAGTGGAGCTGCTCATTCATGTAGAGGAGGCCGTTGGCGCTGGTGGCGGTAAAGGCACGGGCACCGGCGGTGGAGGCGGCGATGCAAACCGCCATGGCACTGTGCTCACTCTCCACGGGGATATACTCGGCGGGGAGTTCCCCCCCTTCCACGAACTCGGATAATTTTTCCGTCAGAGGGGTCTGCGGCGTGATGGGGTAGGCGGCAATCACCTGAACTCTCGCCAGCTTGACCCCTGTTGCGGCCGCCACGTTGCCTGATTCGATCACATGCATGGTTTTATTTCTCCTCTTTGATAAAACTCGCTTCATCCACCATGGTAATGGCGCCACTGGGGCACTCCTCGGCACAGATGCCGCACCCCTTGCAGTAGGTGTAATCGATGGTGGGGGGAAGGGTCTTGGTGACCACCCCATCCGGGCAGTAGAGCCAGCAGTTAAAACATGCGGGCTTGCCGGTCTTGGCGGGAATGCATTTTTCCAGATCGATCACAGGGCGACGTACGCGCCAGGAACCGGTATTGCCACCGTCTCCTGGACCGGGCTCACTCACTGAGATCATCTTGCAAAACTCTTCCTTGGACATCAGGCACCTCCGATAACGGTACGATCAAAAGAGAGGGAGGCCGCGTGGGCGTTCTCTTCGGGCTTCATAGCAGAAAATTCGTTTCGGATCGCCTCTCCGAGCAGTTCCCGGCTCACGAGCCCAGTGGCCTTGGAAAAGCAACCAATAATCCCGGTGTTGACGATCCCTGGGGCCAGCCCCGCCTCGATGGCACAGCTGGTGACATCGGCCACAGAGAGCTTGTGACTGCCAAAATCATAGGCGTCAATGGCCTTCGGGGTATTTAAAACAATCTCACCGCCATCCTTCAAACCAGCGGTCACATCGACCTCGGCAAGGAGGGTATGGTCCAGTACCACCACTATATCAGGAGTCGATATGGGCGAAAGGTCGTAGATCTTCTCCTTAGCAATTTTAAGAGATGTAGAAATGGGGGCTCCCCTGCGCTCCGTTCCGAAGCTAGGGGCCATGACAACGCCTTTGTAGCCCGCCTTAAATGCGGCATTGGCCACAATTTTGGCCGCTGTGATGGCGCCCTGGCCTCCCCGGCCGTGCCAACGGATTTCAATGATGTCCTGTCTCATACTTTCACCACTTTCGGCACTGATGTGCCGTAATCATGCCTGTCACCTAAATAAAAGGTCTGTCATCCCACAAATTTAGGTGCAGAAAAATCCATTAAAGATCCATTTTTTTAAAAAAATCATCTCCGGGACAAATGAAGGGATACGATACCACTGGCCCCGCCCCTTCGTCTACCCCACGAAAAACCGGACCTGACTCTATGGATTAAAAGAGCCATCGCATCTCCTTTCAGATTCTCTTCTTCCGTGCCGCATTGCACTTGACGTTAACGTCAAGTGCAATGCACAGCAATATCGCAAACCAATTTCTCTTGTCAAGGGCCTTTCCCACCCAAACCCGAACATCACATAAAAACATTGTTAATCTACGTTTTTCAAGGGAAACCACCACATTCTTCTTGATTTAAGCGCCGGATGCCGCTATCTAATTTTAAATTCTGTGCGCACCTGTCGCCCAGGGTATCTCCATGCCGAGATCGATGCGGTTTGTCACCGTATCGATTCTTCTACCCCGGCCCATGGCCAGATCCTGTCCGTTCTGCGCAACGGAAATGACCTAAGATTTAGGTTCATTACATAATTTCGAGGCATCACCCATCCTCTGCCTGACTCTTATACGAGAGTACCCCCATATGAGAGAAGAAGAGATACGAGAGACCTTTTTTCAGATGCCTTAGTACAATGTTCATTTTGAGTGACGATTAGTCACCAAATATATCAACCCCCCAATGATCCATCTGTTATAGTGTAAGACGATCATTGGCTTATGTATTTTGAGGTCTGCCATGGAAATCACCATCAAGAAAATTGACACCCCTAAGTCACATCCCGATGAATCCAACCTGGGATTCGGGACCTTTTTCACCGACCATATGTTCTGCATGGACTACACCAAAGGGATTGGCTGGCATGACGCCCGCATCGAGCCGTACGGCCCCTTCCCCGTGAGTCCGGCCACCATGGTTCTCCACTATGGCCAGACCATCTTTGAAGGACTCAAAGTCTACAAAAAGGAAGACGGGTCTGCCCAACTCTTCAGGCCCCGTGACAACTTCGCACGCCTCAACCGCTCAGCCGATGCCCTGTGCATTCCCAACATCGACATCGAGGAGGCCATGCAGGGCCTTGAGGCCCTCCTTGAGATGGATAAAGAGTGGATCCCATCGGCTCCGGGTACCTCCCTTTACGTCCGCCCCTTTATCATCGCCATGGATCCCTACATCGGGCTGAAGTCCTCCCCCATCCATCGCCTTATGATCATCCTCTCCCCCGTAGGGGCCTACTATCCCGAAGGGTTCAATCCGGTAAAAATCTGGGTCTCTCCCGAGCATGTCCGTGCCGTTCGTGGGGGACTTGGAGAGGCCAAGACCGCAGCCAACTATGCGGCCAGCCTCTACGCCACAGAGATCGCCCAGTCCGAAGGGTACACCCAGGTGCTCTGGCTTGATGGGGTGGAGAGAAAGTATATCGAAGAGGTGGGCTCCATGAACATCTTCTTCGTCATCGATAACGAGATTGTGACGCCAAAACTCAACGGCAGCATCTTGGCCGGTATCACCCGTGACTCGGTCTTAAAGCTTGCACGCCATCAGGGCAAGGAAGTCATTGAGCGCCGCATCTCCATTGATGAAGTATTTACCGCCCATGAAGAGGGACGCCTCCAGGAGGTCTTCGGATCTGGTACCGCCGCCGTTATCTCCCCCGTGGGCATGATCAAGTTTGGTGACCGAGAGATCACCGTGGGTGACGGCAATGCCGGCCCCATCTCCTCAGGTCTCTTCAAGGATCTCATGGATATCCAGTTCGGTCGCAGCGAAGATCCCATGGAATGGATCGTTCCCGTTAAATAAACGCATCATCGACGAACCATAAAAAAGCGGCCTTCGATACTCGAAGGCCGCTTTTTTTTATCCCATCCCCCACCC
>JABXKT010000277.1 GCA_013619155.1 Desulfobacteraceae bacterium | reverse complement strand
TTGTCATAACTGTCGTGATCAGATCATGAAATCCCTCAACAAGGAATATGATCTGGGGATTGAGGTGAAGTATATCTGGGAACTTGTTGCGGACGCATTGATTATGCCAAGCAAAAATTAGTGTCTCGGAGTGCATAGAGGCGAACAGAAAACGAAATATACCAGTCTTTGTTCTTTGTTAGGGTATTGATACTGATATAAAAAACCGAGAGGAGACGTGTCATGCTTGACACAAAAAAAGTTGGGTCGGTAATGATTGTGGGAGGTGGAGTTACGGGCATGCAGTCAGCCCTTGATCTCGCTGACGCAGGATATTTCGTCTACCTGATTGAAAAATCAGGAGCTATTGGCGGAGGTAATATTGTTTACGGTAGCGTTGCTGGAAATTCATTTGCCATAGGTCAAAACAACAATGTCGGGGCTAGTACTGCACCGGTTAGAAACGCTATAGCGATAGGAACAGCTAATAATGTAGATTCTGATTATACAATTCACATAGGAAGAGGTTTAGATGAAGTTGCAACAGGTGGTGGTGAATACGTTATGGTTGGAAGAAATAATGATCAAAACAACGACTATGATTTGTCTAGTATTGATTGCTCATTTATAGTAGGAGCCTCAGATCAAGGCGCTGCAAATAGTAGACGTAATGCTATAGTAGTTCAAAACAAAACAACAGGATCAAACGAAAGTAACGTAATACTACCAGGCGTTGGAAAATATAGAAACTACGCAACTGAAGCGGCTGCTATAGCTGGTGGTGTTCCTTTATATGGATTGTACAGAAATGGCGAAGATATAAAGATTAGAATTACACCATAGTAAATATCAAGTAAAACGAGTAATAATACCATTATGCTACAAAGCATATAACCAATGTCAATTTAAAACCAAAACCAATGACACTATTTTATCAGACTAATTCGTGGTCTAGTCAACCGCAACCAGGTAAAACCCAAACCAAACTATGGAAGCACATTGCCAATAAAGAAAATTGGCGTATTGTTCAATTAGTAAACGGTTTTTACCAAACAGAGTATCAAGACATCGAAGATCCTGAAAACTGGCACGACGTAACTCGCCGTGAAACATTAGAAGGAGCAGAGACTGCGATTGATCAAACCGTTGCCCACTACGCTAAGAAAGTCGAATTTGTCGACGGACCCAAGGTAGTAAAAACCTTTAAGTAAACCAAACTAAATTTAATCAAATCAAATCAAATATGGACGCGCCCGAGTTAATGTATTTAAAGGAATAGAAAAACTCACAAAAGCTGTTAGCTCCACACTCGGGGCTAGCGGTAAATGTGTAATGTTAGAAGATCATACTGGAAACCCGATTATCACAAAGGATGGGGTTACAGTGGCGGATTCAATAATCTTGCGAGACCCAGTGGAAAATATGGGCGCTACACTTTTAAAAGAAGCAGCAAGAAAAACGGTGAGAGAAGCCGGTGACGGTACAACTACTGCTACAGTCTTAGCTCACTCAATATTAACCGAAGCCTATAAGGTTGCGGATAAAACAAACTCAAGAGAGTTAAAAGAAGGTATCAATGCAGCAGTTAAAAAAGTAATCACTTACTTAGAATCTGTGTCAGTACCAGTTGAAGGAGATATGATCGATCAGATCGCAACTATCTCTACCAATAACGATCCAAAGCTAGGTAAGTGTTGAAGTTGTGGATGGCGTTCAGTATGACAAAGGTCTTACTAACTCTCACTTTATAACAAACACACAGAATAAATCAGCTGAACTTGAAAATGCATTAGTATTATTAGTTGAATCACCAGTTGATACAATTAGGCAGATTCAGTCAGTGCTAGAGTACGTGATAAAAAACAATAAACCTTTGCTGATTATCGGCGATTTAGAACAAGGTGTTTTATCGGCTTTAGCTATGAATAAAAAGAAAGGTAATATTAAAGTAAATGTTATCAATGCACCAACTTACGGAATTAGTAAGAAAGAAGTACTAGATGATCTAGCTCTTTTAACAGGTGCTACTATTATAAACGAAGATTTAGGTGACGATATGGATTTAATCCAACCAGAGCATCTAGGAACGTGTTTAAAGAGTGTAACTACTCACGAAGAAACTATCCTGCAGTTCGATGAGCCAACAGAAGAAGTTTTAAGTATTATAGCTGAAATAAAAACAGAGTTGTTAAATGACAATCCTCCTTACAAGGTTATTAAGCTAGAAAAAAGATTAGCAATGCTTGCGGCTAGAATAGCTATAGTAAAAGTAGGTGCAAACTCTGATATTGAATTAAAAGAAAAAACAGATAGGGTCGAAGATGCTATCTGCGCTACGAAAGCTGCTATCAAAGAAGGTATAGTGCCTGGAGGTGGTATCGCGCTGTTAAATGCATCGACAAATCTAGTATCTAAGTCAGAAGGCGAAACAGTGCTCCTAGAAGCAATTAGAGCGCCTTTTAAGATCATACTAGAAAATGCTGGCATAACAGATGCGGAATTACCTAAAGCTAAAGGAAGAGGATTAAACGTGGTTACAGGAAAAATGGTAAATATGATTAAAACAGGTATTATTGATCCTTTACTAGTTACCAAAAGCGCTCTTCAGAACGCAGCTTCAGTAGCGACAACTATATTATCAACTGATTGTGTAATCAATAATTTAAGAATTGATGAAAGCGATAGGTAGAAATATAATCATAGAAAAAATAAAAGAAGGGACCACTACTACAAAGGGTGGTTTACTTCTTGCAGAAAACCAACGTGAAGATATTCGTTATGTAGAAGCCACTGTGTTATCAGTGGGTGAACAAGTCGAAGGGTTGAAAGAAAAAGATAGTATATTCTTTGACCGTCACGCAGGGCATAAAATAGAGATAGACAAACAAACATATCATGTGATTAAAAATCAGGATGTAGTTGTTGTTTTATGAAAAGGCTAGACGCAGACGATCTTAAGACGATGAATCTGTTTAAACATTATCGTATAATACGTAAATGGGCTTGCAGAAACAACGACCTTAACGATGCTGATCTAGAGCTTTTAATTTATCTAGATTGCATGGATATGTTTACAAAAAAAGATTTCGAAGCTGGTAGTTATTCCTATAGTTGGGATAACCGCCGCTGGAATCGGTTACTTAAAGAAGGTTGGATAGTTGTGTGGAGGCATAGAAATAGAACAACTCAGAAGTATCATATATATAAAACTTCTTTTAAATGTAAGCATCTAATCAAGCACATGTATAGAATTATACTAGGCAAAGATGATTTACCTGTGAGTAACCACAGAAACAGTATAATGAAGGGTAAGACGTATACAGACAAAGTTCTTATAACTTCTATTAAAAATGTAAACAAAGATAAAGACAGATAAAATGATGAACTTTGCACAAGCAGCTATAGCGGCACAAAAAGGCGGACAAAACACTGCGGGAGCAACTCTCGGCGGAATGATGGGGGGAAGTTTAGCTCAAATACCAGGTTTTGGAGGTACAGTTAATGAATCACAGGCTTCAACTGCGTCAGTAGGAGGTCTTGGCATCGAACAACAAGTTCCCGGTGCAATTAGTGGTAATAAAGTACAAAATGGTGGTGGTGATATTTCAGAACTTAGTGATAGAGTTTCAGCTTTAGAAGGAGGTCAAGCAACTTCACAACCAGGTAATGGTCCAGTTAACGGTAACAAAGTCATGGGCGTTTTTCCTAACTCAGCTCAAAATGCCGCGCAAGGTGTGTTTGGTAGTCGAGATCAAAGACAACAATCAGTTGGCTCAGCTCCTTTACTTCAATATGAAGATCCATCTATCGGCTTTATTAAACAACAACCAAAAGAACTTAAAACCCCAGTATATCAACCAGACGATAGGCCAAAAACAAAAAAACTACAAAAGCCATATAAAGACACAAAGCTTGTAGAAAGAAAGG
>JABXKT010000107.1 GCA_013619155.1 Desulfobacteraceae bacterium | reverse complement strand
CCCCACCACATTATCCCCCCCCACCGCCCAGTTCAGGGCAAAGCTCATATAGGATAAGGGGCGGTTAAAAAAATAGCCCTCCAACCCCCGCATGCTCTGGAGGAGTGCCCCGGGTGAGAGGGAGCCGATGGTCACATTCTCATTTTTAATGATATTGAACACATCATCGAAGTGCCAGCCGCATGAGAGGGAGTTACCATAGACAAGGATAACGATTATAGATAACAATAAAAAAGACGGCCCATATACTTTTTTCCTCTCCATCCACCACACCCCAATAAAAAATAAATCGGATTACACACCCACTATCGTTCACACCCTGATAAAAAAAGCCCTCAGATGATGAGGGCTTTTTAAGACTCAATCCATGATAAGGATATGGCTATCAGCCGGCACATGCACTCGTAACGTTGGTCAAGGTACCAGTATCCGTCATGGTCCATTTATCTGGATTGGCTTTATTGATACGTACAGACGTCGCACTTGCCGTGAATGTACTAGTGCTATGTGTAATGCTATAAGTGTACTTCGATCCCCCCTTCGTGGCAAAGCCAATTTTTGCTGGAGTTATACTATACGTACTAAACTCCGCATAATACGCCTCCTCCGCCGTTCGAATGGAGCCCAGGTTCGTCTTTGCCTCGGCCTGCCTCGCCTTGCACTGATAGTTCAAAAAGTTAGGGATGGCGATGGCGGCCAGAATACCAATAATGGCAATAACGATCATCAGTTCGATGAGGGTAAAACCCTTTTTGTTTTTTAACATTTTTTTCTCCTGGAATTATTTAAGTTAAATTATTAGATATTTATTTCCCGTACCCACACTCGGTCCAACGAGACCTCAACATATAAAACCAACCTTCCTATCAATTGGCACACCCCACCTGAGTGTTTACAACCACACCACTCTCTGTCATCTGCCATGTATCCGTCTTTCTATGGGGCATACCCGATGCCTGGACCGTATACCCATTCGGGGAGGCGCTTATCACCGAATACGAGTACCGCGCCCCCGATCCTGGAAAAAACGATATATCACTGAGTGACACGGCATACGTTTGAAATTCAGCAAAATAGGCCTCCTGGGAGACCCTGACAAGCCCCAGTGCATTCCTTACCTCACTCTGCCTCGCCTTGCACTGATAATTTCGATAATTGGGAATAGCCATGGCGGCGAGAATCCCGATAATCGCCACCACCATCATCACCTCGATGAGGGTAAAGCCCCCCTCGCCCCTATCGTATGCTCGGCACGCGTTCGTCATGATAGCCTTTAGCTAATGCATTTTTCATACCAAAATATAGAAATGCGCGTAAGGGACCCAGATGACGATTTTTTTTAAAGATCCGTAAAATAAGGCCCCATGGAGAAGCCATAGGCCTTGCCACAATTGGGACACCCCTTGACAATTTTTGTCAGCCTTTAGGTCACTCCCAGCTTATCACACCGATATCGAAACGAGCGAAGGGAGAGTCCGAGAAGCTCAGCCGCCCGGCTCTTATTCCCCAGGGTAAAGGCGAGGGCCTTCTCCACATAGGCCGTCTCGATCGCCTCCAGGATCTCGGTGATATCCACACCGGTGGACACCGCCTCCAGGTCGAAACGCCGCTTCGGCACCCCTTCGATCCAGCGCCGCCGCCGCGAGGACATGGCAAGGCTCTCGGGGAGAATGATATTGGTGGTGGAGAGGGCCACACTGCGCTCCATCAAATTTTCGAGTTCCCTCACATTACCCGGGAAATCGTAATTTTTCAACAAATCGATGGCATAAGAGGAGATCTGGGTGATGTGCTTATCCATCTCCGTGGCGTATTTTTCGAGAAAAAACTGGGCCAGGGGCTTTAGGTCGGCCTTTCGTTCACGCAAAGGGGGCACGCGGATTTCGATGACATTGAGGCGGTAGAAGAGATCCTGACGAAACCGACTCCCCATCACCTCCTCCTCCAGGTTCTTGTTGGTGGCACAGATGATGCGGGTATCCACGGCCACCTCCCGGGCACCGCCCACAGGGGTCACCGTCCGCTCCTGGATCACGCGCAGGAGCTTCACCTGCAAGGCCATGGAGATCTCTCCGATCTCATCTAAAAAAAGGGTACCGCCATCGGCCTCCTCGAAGAGCCCCTTCTTATCCTGGGTGGCCCCGGTAAAGGCCCCCTTCAGATAACCGAAGAGGGCACTCTCCATGAGGGTCTCGGGAATCCCCCCGCAGTTGACGGGGATAAAGGGCCGCTCTTTTCTCCGGCTTAAATCATGAAGAGAACGGGCGATGAGCTCCTTACCCGTGCCACTTTCGCCGGTAATCATCACATTGGTCCGGGTATCGGCCACCTGCTCCACCAAGGCGTAGATACGGCGCATGGGTCCGCTGTCGCCAATCATCCGGCCGAAGTGACGCTCTTCCGGACTCTCGTCGGAAATGGTCTCCTTCTCGGCGGCGATGCTCTGGATCTCCAGGGCGCGGCGCAGAGTCTCCTTCAGCTCTTCGTTGTCGAAGGGCTTGGGCACGTAGTCGTAGGCCCCCTCGTTCATGGCCTCCACGGCGGTCTCGGTGGTGGCATAAGCAGAGATGAGGATCACGGCCGTCTCCTCCCGCCTCGCCTTGGCCGCCCGCAAAATATCGAGCCCCGTCACATCGCCTAAGCGAATGTCCGTAAGCACCAGGTCGTAATCGCCCTTTCCGATTTTTTTGATGGCATCTCGTCCACTATCCGAAAGAGTCACCCGGTATCCCTCCCGGGTGAGCAGCACCTCAAGGAACTCGCGCATTCCCAGCTCATCATCCACGACAAGGATATGGGGGGTTTTTGACATTGGTTTCAATCCTTACCCTATAAATAATCGTGAACGATAAAAAAACATAACGATTCATCCATACCTTCCGGCACTCCTGTCGGGTCACGCTTTTGCCATAATTTTATAAAAAAAGCCATGACAAACAGTTACCGTCAAATAACGCCGGCTTAAGCGAAGAATCATTTACCCCGAGGAGTGCGGTGTAAACTTGGCCTCGCTTGGCCCTGCCGGGAGCCACCCTTTTGCCAATTTTTATAAACGAAGGGTTGCCAAACAGACTTTTATCGTAACGGTGACGGACCTTTGGTCCGTCACCGTTACAAATCTGGGGTCCAGGGGCGGCAAAGCCGCTTAGGCAAAAAATTCCCTGGCCGGGCGTGTCGATTTAATCGGAAAAACGCCTATTTTAACCATTTGCATCCCAATATATTGCAGTCACTATTTATAAAAATGAGACATACCGTGGTATCATCCCCGCCATAAGACATAGGGCTCTGGTAAAAAACAGATAGACGAATTTCATAAGAATACCACTGCACTTTGCCCCGAGGAACGAGGGGCAAAGTGCAGTGGTTACTTGCTTTCGAGGTGGCTCACCTCGCCGCCAGAGGCCTTTTCTTTGGTCACTTTGACCATAGAAGGCCTACTTTTTGCTCCCCTTACCCGTTTGCGGCCTCGAAGACGGTCTTCCCGTCCACCAAGGTCCGCACGGCCCTCCCCTTCATGGTCCACCCGTCAAAGGGGGTGTTGGCACTCTTGGAGTGCAGTTTTGATGCCACCAAGGTCCACTCGGCATCGGCATCGATGAGGGTGATATCGGCGGCGTTGCCCACGGCCAGATCGTTATTTAGCCCCAGAATAGAGGCCGGCTTCTTGGACATACGGGTCACCAGCTGCTCCATGGTGAGAACCCCATCCCTGACCAGGGCCAGACTTAAAGGTAAGGAGGTCTCCAGGCCGAGAATACCGTTCATGGCCCGGTTGAACTCCACCTCTTTTTCGAGGATGGAGTGGGGGGCGTGATCCGTGGCGATGATATCCAGGGTCCCATCGGCCAGGGCCTCGCGTACGGCCTGACGGTCCCTCTCCGTTCTTAAGGGGGGGTTCATCTTGGCATTGGTATCGTAGCCCTTAACCGCGTCATCGGTGAGGGTAAAGTAGTGGGGACCGGTCTCGGCCGTCACGGAGACCCCGCGTTTTTTGGCCTCACGAAGGGCCTCGATGGACTCATGGGTACTCACATGGGCCACGTGGAGGTGGGCTCCGGTGAGTTCGGCCAGGCTGATATCACGGATCACCATGAGGGACTCGGAGATATTGGGGATACCGGCAAGCCCCATATGGGTGGCGGTAAGCCCCTCATTCATGCAACCACCGGCCACCAGGGAGAGCTCCTCGCAGTGGGAGATCACCAGCATGCCAAACCCCTTGGCGTACTCCATGGCCCGGCGCATGATCTGTCCGTCCTCCACGGGACGCCCGTCATCGCTGATGGCAACGGCTCCGGCCTTCTTTAGCTCTCCATACTCGCACAGAGAGCCTCCGGAGAGACCGCCCGTGATGGCGGCAACCGGGTACACCCGGGCGTAACCCGCCTCTTTGGCCTGTTTCACGATAAAGGAGGTAATCTCCGGGGAGTCATTTACCGGCTTGGTGTTGGGCATGGCGCAGACCGCCGTGAAGCCTCCCGCCGCTGCGGCATGGGCCCCCGTCTCAATGGTCTCCTTATACTCCTCACCGGGCTCCCGTAAGTGCACATGAAGATCGATGAGTCCAGGAACCACGAGGAGCCCCTCGGCATCGATTACCTCGGCATCGCCTGGGAAGGAGGCCTCTCCTCGGGGCGTCACCCGAAGAATACGTCCCGCCTCGATCCAGATATCATAGTCTCCGAGTACATTACCCGGGTCCACCACCGTGCCATTTTTAATCACTGTCAGCATCACGCCCTCCAGCCAGAAGATAAAAGAGTGCCATACGTGCCGCCACCCCATTGGTGACCTGATCGAGAATCACGGACCAGGGTCCGTCTGCAATCTCACTGGAAATCTCCACCCCACGGTTCATGGGGCCGGGATGCATGACGATGGCCCCTTCGTTGGCACGCAGAAGCCTCTCACGGTTCATCCCGTAGTTGAGGGCGTACTCCCGGGCCGAGGAGAAGAGAAAATTTTCCTGACGCTCCTTTTGAATACGAAGCATCATCACCACATCGGCCCCTTCCACGGCTGCATCCGCCGATGCAGCCACCTCACACCCCAGGCGCTCAATCCCGAAGGGAAGCATGGTGGGGGGACCGGCCACCACCACCGAGGCCCCCATCTTGGTGAGTCCGTTAATATTGGACCGGGCCACCCGACTGTGGGCGATGTCACCAATGATGGCCACACGCTTGCCGGAGATGGTGCCCAGCTTCTCCCGGATGGTGAGCATATCGAGTAGGGACTGGGTGGGATGGGCGTGCATCCCGTCCCCTCCGTTAATCACCGATGCCTTGACAAGCTTGGACATCATGTGGGGGGCCCCCGCAGAGGAGTGGCGCATCACGATAATATCCGGATTCATCGCCTCCAGGGTCAGGGCCGTATCGGCCAGGGTCTCCCCTTTCACCATGCTGCTGGAGCTGGCACCCATGGAGATACTATCGGCGCTCATGCGTTTGGCAGCAATGTCAAAGGAGGTCTTGGTGCGCGTACTGGGCTCATGGAAGAAAAGAATGATGGTTTTTCCACGTAAAGTGGGCACTTTTTTAACCGGACGCTGGGAGATCTCCCGCATCCTCTCCGCCGTATCAAGGATCAACCCGATCTCTTCGGCCGAGAGGGACTCGATGTCCAGAATATCCTTGTTCCTTAGTATCATAACACCTCGAATTTATAGTCATTGTTCGTGACAAATACCCTAAAAAAAGGCCGTCTGACGACCAGAGCGACCCAGCCACCTCGGCAAAAACACCGTAAAAGCGGCCAGGGGGTGCGCTTTACCCCGCTCCTGGGCTGTATCACATCCACAGTTATGAGATCAGGCAAAGTCGGGCCCCCGGCAGGATCGCCGACGGCCTCTTATGAGTTCGCCCTATCTCAAGATATCTCCCATGCGGCGCCACCGCACCGACTTCTCCCGCCCGTTCCAGGAAAAATAGATAAGAAAGGCTTTTCCCTTCACGGCGGATAGGGGGACAAAGCCCCAAAAACGGCTATCATGGCTGTTGTCTCGGTTATCTCCCATGACAAAAAGGGAGGCCTCGGGCACGGTCACCGGACCGAAATTATCCCGTTGAGTAAACTGGACGGGTAGCACCCGACGGTCTGTATGAATCGCATAATCTCGCTCCACCAGCGCGCCGTTCACGTAGAGCTTTTTCTGCCGGA
Organism: Desulfobacteraceae bacterium; assembly: GCA_013619155.1. Lineage (GTDB taxonomy): Bacteria > Desulfobacterota > Desulfobacteria > Desulfobacterales > Desulfolunaceae > Desulfoluna. Next base: position 14,042 of record JABXKT010000107.1, on the reverse strand, counting down.
CCTCCACCACATCTCCGGCCACACCCACCACGCGCTTGATAAAATCTTTCTTGGGGTCTTCTGGATAGATAAACACCACAATATCATCACGTTTGGGATCTTTCACAGGGATAATGGTTTTTTGAATAAAGGGGAGTTTGACGCCATAGATGAACTTATTCACCAAGATATGATCGCCAATCTGAAGGGTATTGAGCATGGATCCCGAAGGAATTTTAAATGCCTGCACCACAAAGGTACGGATGAAAAGTGCCAGAATAAGTGCGATAAGAATCGCTTCGATATTCTCACGAAGGGGCCCTTTGCCCGAAGTGTCGGAAAGGGAGGTGCTCTTTTTTGGTGCCACTTTGATTTCGCCTTTTACTTTCAAGGCCTATAGGCCCGGTTATCACGCAGCTCCACTGCGTTACCATTGGGTACCCATTTTTCATAAGAGGAAAAACCCAACATAACCGTGGTACAGGTCTTTTGTCATGGTGAATAAAACGTCGGAATGAGGACAGGCGACCACTGTAGATATGATGCCGTGATCATATACCGGACCCCCTGGCATCGGCAATACAAAAATGAGGGGAAGAGGCCTGATGCGACCGGCTTACAAAAAACATCCCAATGATTCAATTCTAAAAAACAGGTAACTAGTCAGCGACGCCTCCGGCAGCCCTGCCGGGAGCCACGCGTTTGCCAATTTTCATAAACGGGTCTTGATAAACAGATATTACCGCGTCACTCCGATTGAGCCAAAGCATCCAGGGCGGATGTGATTTGGCCGAGGAGCGGCGTAAAACGCATACCTTGGCCTGCTTTCTCAGGTGGCACACCTCGCCGCCGAAGGCTCTTTTGTAACCGCACTTTAACCATAGAAGGTATCATTTTTTGTCTGTTTTATTTTTGCGCCGGCCCCACTGGCGATGGCAGCCGCTCCTGGGGCATTCCCAGCAGAAACTCACCCCGCGAAGCCATTGGGCCTACATCTGCGTCAGATCCCCCATGGCCCCGAGGATTCTCCGAAGGGGAGAGAGCTCTCCTGCCGAGCAGTAATTGACCTGGCCCATCGTGGGCTTCAGGGTTCCCCTATAGGCGCCCGGTTCCCGTGGGCCGATTCCACGGCGCCTTTCTCATCCACAACCCCGATCATCTCTTCGGCCTTGATCGTGGCATTGATATCTTCGTAACTCGTTTCAACCGCGTATTTTTTGCCCATCTTGGTTCACGCCCCAAACCCTGAAATGACCATGGGTCTAAAATTCCACAAAAAAGAGGGGATCAAAGGATCTCAAAGATACGGGTGGATCGGTTAAAAATAAAAAGTCGACTCTTGAACCACGGCCTTCTTATGGTCAAAGAGACCAAAAAACAGGCCTCCGGAGTCCAGGAGGTAAATCCCTTGGCCCCCCACGTTTATGACTGTGACGGACCGTTGATCCGTCACAGCCACTATAAAAACGTGTTTAAAAAAACCCAATTCATAAACATTGGCCAACGCTTGGCTCCCGGCAGGGCCAGCCGAGGCACAAACTGAATCGTTACAAAAAATGCCGGCCCCAGAGGGCAGGTAAAAAAGAGGGGCCCTGCCATCCCAGATCAGGACTTACCGGGGCGGCAAGACAGCACAACAAAAAACACGAGGGGCAGCGCCTAGCGCTCCCCGAGACTCCTCTTCGCCTGATCCAGCTTAGAGGTGATATTATTTTTAATCCAGCTGGCATCAAACCATTCGATGGGGTTGACGAACAGCCCCCCGACGATTACGCCAAAGTGAAGGTGATCGCCGCCCACCAGCCCCGTCACACCCGTGCGGCCGAGGACATCGCCCCTCTGAACCCTCTCTCCCTCCTGCACACGGATCGAGCTCATATGAGAGTAGCTGGAGAGGAGCCCGAAGCCGTGATCGATGACCACTGTTTTCCCATAAATCCCCACCATTTCGGCGAATACCACCTTGCCGCCGTTGGCTGCGGGAACCTCGGCCTGTCGCACTGAAGCAAAATCGAGTCCCAGATGATACTTATCATCCACCTTTTTGCCCTTATAATAATAGCTCCGGTGATCGGCAAAGGTGGCCCGGGTGGCGGATCCGGGAAGCCTCTTAAAACGCCCCTTCCAGTAGAGGATGGCCTCCGTCTTATCGGTATTGGATAGAATCGTTCGATTATTATCCGCCCGCATCTTACTGTTGATAATCAAATATTTATCCAGATTGTTATCCGGAACCTTGCCAAAGGGCTCCACATTCATAGTGGGAATCTTGGCGTTTAAGAAACCATCGCTGATATTAATCCGGTCTTTCTTGAACTGCTTATTGATAATATAGTGATAAAAGCCTTGCTTGGTGATATTTCCAGCCGAATCCTCGGCCTCTACCCAGATCTCGGTCCCCCGCTTATGGAGGTGCCCCAGGGCAAAAAAGGCGATATAGACGTTTTCATGCCCTTTAAAATAGCCGGAGTAACCGGGAAAAAAATTCTCCCCGACACGGACTCCGCTTTTTTCTGCCGCCTCAGACAATCGGTATATCACCAGCCCCGTTCCTCCCCGGGCCACGTTGTGACTGCGGGAGATAATGTCCACCCCCGGCGGCTTCGTATCGATGGTGATCTCTTTTTCGATATAGGTGGTGTTCCCTTTCAGCCAGTTTCGAAGCGAGTGATCGGTGATGCGAATTCGAAGCCGGGCCTTTCCATCTTTAAGGCCCAATTTTCCCGGGTCGGCGTCCACATCAATGGCTGCCTCCAGGGTGGTCCCCTTACCGGGGAAGCCGTCGCTGGGCCAGGTGTTGCTGTAAAGTACCTTGTCCACCCCCCCCCGTGAGAGAGCAATCCACACCTCTTTTAAACCACTGGTCTCATCGCTCACCGTTCCGGTGAGCCGGGCATGACTGCCTAGGGTCTCAAAGGAGAGATCCAGTCCCACCACGGGCGGCCTCCCCTCCAGCCGACTAAAACTTAACCAGCCTGCCACCACGAGGAGTACCAGAAGAAGCAGGAGTACCAGACGCCCTTTTCTGCTCTCTTTTTTTTCTCTCAATCGCACATCTCCAAAACGCCCGCCCTAAAAATAGTGAGGGGGCCATCATTTAGAAATAAGATCCCACGAACACAACGTTCGTAAAAAAAATTCACCGGTTAAAAATGCACCATCGCCCGCTTACATCCGATGCCGTCCCAAAAATTTTATCGCGGATCTTTTCAGGTCACCCTCATCGACGATACGCCCTGTAAGGCCACAGGTCCGGTACCAAAATTCAAGGTGGAAACGCCTGACACCCTTGGAAATCCAAGGATAATTTCATATATTAATCTTATCAGATACCAGCAAACCCCCGGGTTATCAAGGGCTCTTTTGGCTTCTTGACTTTTGGTGGGTTTCCGGGATACATCCCATAAATCGATTGGTACAGCAAATTCCGTACCTAAATGGAACACCCCCGAAATATTTTAAGGAGCGTTGCATGATAGATTCCGTAAAATCCTTAGGTACCAGCCCCGGAGCCCCGCCTTTTCTCATTGCCGGGCCCTGTGTCATCGAAGATCGGGATATCTGTTTTCGAATCGCCGACTTTTTAGCCACACTCACCCAGAAAATGGGTCTCCCCTATATTTTTAAGGCCTCCTACGACAAGGCCAACCGCACCAGCATCGACTCCTTTCGTGGCCCCGGTGCCCAGGAAGGACTCCGCATCTTAGAAGAGATTAAGCGTGAATTTGGCGTGCCCGTCATCTCCGACATCCACGCCCCGGAGCAGGTAGCCGAAGCGGCCGATGTCCTCGACATCATCCAGATCCCGGCCCTCCTCTGCCGTCAGACCGACCTCATCGTGGCAGCGGCAAAATCGGGGAAACCGGTCAACATCAAGAAGGGACAATTCCTCGCCCCCTGGGATATGGAAAATATCGTGCAAAAAGCACGTTCCGCGGGAAACGATGAGATCCTGCTGACCGAACGGGGCACCTCCTTCGGCTACAACAACCTCGTCGTGGATATGCGCAGCATCGGCATCATGAAAGAGACGGGCTGCCCGGTCATCTTCGACGCCACCCACTCCGTTCAGCTTCCCGGCGGCCAGGGCACCCGATCCGGAGGCGACAGGCGACAGGCCATCCCCTTAGCCAAGGCGGCCATCGCAGCGGGAGCCAACGGTCTCTTCATGGAGACCCACTTCGATCCGGACACGGCCCTATGCGACGGACCGAACTCCGTCAACTTCGAGATGATGGCGGCCCTTCTCCCCCAGATTGTGGCCATCAAAGCCATTATAGATGAGGGAGGCCACCCATGACCCCCACCGAGAGACTCGCCAGCATCGATCTTCTCATCATGGATGTGGACGGTGTCCTCACCCAGGGCGAGGTGATCTATACCGATACTGGGGATCAGATTAAAATATTCAGCGTGAAAGATGGCCTGGGCCTGCGCCTCCTCATGGATGCCGGCATCCAAACGGCCATCGTCACGGGACGTTCGGCCGGCGCCCTGGATGCCCGGGTGAAGAACTTAGGGATCCCCTACCTTCTCCACGGCGTCTCCGATAAGGCCGCCGCCCTCTCAGAGCTCGTGGCCCAATCTGGGATTCCGGCCCACCGCATCGCCTTCATCGGGGATGATCTCCCCGATCTGCCCATCATGAAGCGCGTCGGAGTGGCCATCGCCGTGGCCGATGCCGTCCCGGAAGTGATCGAGCGGGCCGCCATCACCACGAACCGTCCTGGCGGCAAGGGAGCCGTACGTGAGACCTGCGAGGCGATACTCAAAGCCAAGGGACTCTGGGAAACGGCCATCGAGACATTTCTCGCATGATCAAAGGGACCGCGATACCGACACGACGGGTGGTGCGCGGCGTATTGATCGCCGTGATCGTGGTAACGGCCCTGACCACGGCAGGCCTCCTCATCACCCATCGATCGGAGCCCCCCAACGCCACCCCGCAGGGGAAAAAAAACACGGCCTCCCTCTCCCTGGACAAGATGCGTCACACCGCCTCGCGTCAAGGGGTGGATGAGTGGAGCGTTGCGGCAGAGACGGTCAACCTCTTCAACACCGAGAACCGAGCCGTCTTCGAGACACTCAGCGCCCAGTACTTTGAAAAATCAGGCACCGTCACCCACATGACAGCGAATCAGGGCACCCTGGACACCCAGACCCGAGACATGGTGGTGACCGGAGATGTGGTGGTGAGACGAGAAGCGCTCACCGTCACCAGCGATGCCCTCTCCTATATGAAGGAGAGCCACACCATCATCTCAGAGAGCCCGGTTGTCATCTCCGACGGCATCTCGATCCTGACAGGGGATACCATGCACCTCGACCTCAATGCCGGAATCCTCGAGTTAGACGGTAATGTCACAGGCACGCTTCGCCAAGAGAGTAAAGGAAAAATAGATGAACCATCGCTACATTAGAGGACTCTGGGTTCTCATCGCCCTTTTAATCCTGCCCTGCACTGCCACGGCCCAGCCCGGTGAGGTCCATATCAACGCCGACCACCTCACCTCAGACAGCCAGGGACGCTACGCCCTCTTCTCAGGCCACGTCCGTATCACACGAGATGGGGCCATCATCACCGCCGAGACGGTCCAGCTCCACTACGAAGATGGCAAGAAACCGTCGGACAGCATCAAGGGACTCTCCCTCATCGAAGCCGAGGGCGACGTGGTCATGACCTTCGAAGCGAATCGGGCCACCGCACAAAAAGCGATATACGACCTCACCAAAGAGGAGATCACCCTCTCCGGAGGCCCCCCACGGGTGACCCAGGGCGAGAATACCCTCACGGGAACGGTCATTGTCATTCAAAGGCTCACCGGAGCCATCCGGGTCGACGGCGATACGACCCAGCGTGTGGAGGTTCGACTCGTACCCGGTGAAGAGGGATTCTCCTTCACCCCAGATGAAAAGAATCAATAAAGCTTAAGCCCTTGAAGCACGCTGCTTCCAGCCAAAATTGAGCCAATATCTCGGGTGCTTTTTCAGCCCCCTTATGATATAGTAAGGAGCATTATTGGCCAGATGCCGCCTAAAAAAACCGGAATCAAACCCGTGCCAAGGGGCCAGAAACAGCACGGTGTGACCCAGACCGCCGACGAAAACACAAACGAGAGATGAGAGAGCAGATCGGAATTTTATGCCAGAGCTTGTGTTAAACAGTCTTGTGAAGATATACGGAGGAAGAGCCGTTGTAGACGGTGTCTCTATCCGCGTGGAGAGCAACCGGGTCACCGGTCTTCTGGGCCCCAATGGTGCCGGAAAAACCACCACATTTTATATGGCTGCAGGCATTGTGCGACCCGACTCCGGCTCGGTCTTCATGGACGAGGTCGAGATTACCGACTATCCGGTATACAAACGGGCACGATGCGGAATCGGGTATCTGCCCCAGGAGCCCTCGAGCTTTAAGACTCTGTCGGTACGGGACAATGTCATGGCCATCTTAGAGCTCCTGCCCATATCCCGGCAAGAGCAGGAAGAGCGCCTAGAAACACTGCTTGGCGAGCTGCGCATCAGCCACCTGGCCGACCGGAAAGCCGCTGTCCTGTCAGGGGGAGAGCGAAGGCGCCTGGAGATCACCCGGGTCCTGGCCATCAAACCGGCCTTTATCCTCCTGGATGAGCCCTTCGCAGGGGTCGACCCCATCGCGGTCATCGATCTTCAAAATATCATCTCCCTGTTAAAAAAACGGGGTATCGGAGTACTCATATCAGATCACAACGTTCGAGAGACTTTAGGCGTGTGTGACAATGCATATATCATGAGCGATGGAAAAGTCATTGAATCGGGTACCCCCGAAGAGATAGCATCAAGTGACATTGCCCGGCGTATTTATCTGGGCGAGAGTTTTACTCTATAAAGCATTTAAGGGTGCACCGCCTGAAAAGAGATGAATACCCAAGCGGGGTGCCCACTTGGAAACCGTGAAGTTGTAGTTATGGCAATGGAACTCAGGCAACAGCTGCGCCTCTCCCAACAACTGGTGATGACCCCCCAGCTTCAGCAGGCCATCAAACTCCTGCAACTCTCCCGTCTCGAGTTGGTGGACGCCATCTCACAGGAGCTGGAAGAAAACCCAGCCCTCGAAGAGATTCAGGAGACAGCTCAACAGGAAGCGGGCACCCACGAGGAAGAGAAGCCGCCCCAAGAAGAGAATCCAACCTCGGAAGTGAACATCGACGAGAAGATTGGAAGCGACATTGACTGGGACAACTACCTAGGAGAGTACAACTCCACAGGCAAAGCCCAGTACGAATCCGAACAGAAAGAGGCCCCAAAATACGAAGCCTTTATTTCACAAAAAAAGTCCTTAGATGACCATCTTCTCTGGCAACTCCTCATGACCTGCCCCGACAAGGACACCGAAGAGATCGGTTGTCTCATCGTCGGCAACTTAAGCAGTGACGGGTATCTCACCACCTCCGTGGAGGAGATTTCCGAAGAGTCCGGTCACTCTGTGGCGTTGGTAGAAGATGTCTTAGAAGAACTTCAGACCTTTGATCCTCCCGGCATATGTGCCCGTAACTTAGGGGAGTGTCTCTTGATTCAGGCGCGCCATTTCAACGTCGAGACCCGAATCATGAAGGAGGTGGTCACCCATCACATCAAGGAGCTGGAGAATAAAAATTACAAGGCCATCAGCAAGGCCCTGAAGGTGAGCCTGCCCACCATCATCTCCACGGTGAACATCATCAAGGAGTTTGAGTCCAAACCGGGCCGCCCTTTCAGTACCGAAGAGCCCCACTACATCACACCGGATATCTACGTCAACAAGGAAGAGGGAGAGTTTGTCATCGCCCTAAACGACGATGGCATGCCAAGACTCCGCGTAAACCCCTACTACCGACAGGCCCTCTCCAAAGGCCAGGATATTCCCAGCGATACAAGGGACTACCTTCAGGACAAGATGCGCTCTGCGGCCTGGCTCATCAAGAGTATCCACCAGAGGCAGAAGACCATCTACAGCGTCATGGAAAGTATTTTAAAATTTCAGGCCGACTTCTTTGAAAAGGGAATCTCTCACCTGAGGCCCATGGTGCTTCGCGATGTGGCCCAGGATATTGGTATGCATGAGTCCACCATCAGCCGGGTCACTACCAACAAGTACGCCTTTACCCCCCAGGGTATTTTTGAGCTTAAATACTTTTTTAACAGCTCTATCAACCGAGTTCACGGCGCCGCCATCGCGTCGGCCAGCGTCCAGAACAAGATTAAACAGATCATCGATGGAGAAGATCCGAAAAAGCCCTACAGCGATGAAAAACTCGCGGTGATTCTAAAAGAGGAGGGCAATGTAGATATCGCGAGGAGAACCGTCGCAAAATACCGTGAAACCATGAAGATATTGCCGTCAAGCAAACGTAAACAATACTAGGAGGTCATCTATGCAAGTATCTGTTACATTTAAGAACATTGACCCTTCCGATGCGCTCAAGGCCTATGCCGCAAAGAAGTTAGACCGCATCGAGAAACTGCTTGACGCCCCTGCCGAGGCCAGCATCGTCTTTTCCGTGGAGAAAATACGACACATCACGGAATTAAACGTCACCAGTGGACGCACCACCGTCCATGCCACGGAGGTCAGTGAGAGCATGTACGCGGCCATCGACCTGGCCGTGGACAAGATCAAGCAGCAGCTTTCAAGAAACAAGAAGAAGCTCCAGACCCGCAAGAGTAGCCCGGGGATCCGGTCTACCCTCGCCGAAGAGATCAACGAGACACCCGTCGTTTTAGATGAGTTCGATGATCTGTCCGACCTAGAACCCGATGGCGACCATGCGCCAATTAAATAACCCAATCTCGCCCTCGGCGCCCCCATCAGGGACTCCGAGGCGATAAAACGTACAATGAACGTCGACAATTCAAGCGGTGATGGCAACCAACGCCCGTCTGCTTGAAAGGTGCCTGCCCGGTGCAGGCACCTTTTTTCATGGGCAAAAACCGGACCCCTCTTTCACGGGGTCCTGGACGGTCATCACGCATCAAGCCTTGAAAGATAGACCATCCACTGATATGAAAGTAGAGGTCCCAAACCTGCTGGAGACACGCTTGTGTAACCAAGCGGAGCAAGGCTGCACAAACCGGGTATAGAGACCAAACCCGACACGTCGCCGAACAGGCAAATTAGAGACTCTCTTGGGTGAATGATTATGAAAATCCTCGATGTACTGCAGCTGGAAACGATTATCCCCGAACTCACGTCCCGGGACAAAAAAGGTATCTTAGAAGAACTCGCAGCCCCCATTTCAGACATTACTGGTATTCGTCATTCGGATCTGGTTCGTGTCCTCATGGAGAGGGAGCAGCTGGGAAGCACCGGCATCGGAGATGGTATCGGTATTCCCCATGGAAAAATTGCCAGCATGGACCGCATGATGGTGGGGTTCGGCATGAGCCGACAAGGGGTCGATTTTGACTCCCTGGATGGACGACCGGCCCATATCTTCTTTGTCCTCGTGACCCCCGAACAATCCACTGGTCAGCACCTCAAACTCCTGGCCCGGCTCTCTAAATTACTGAAAAGTGATCTCTTTCGCAAAAAACTGATGACGGCTTCATCCCGTGATGAGATCTATACCATCATCCACAACGAAGACAGCGACCATTGATCACTAACACCACCTCTTCCACGGCCTTTCGACCGACCCGCATCAGAGAAAAAAAAACGGCCGATCGAGACACGCCACCACTCGGGGAGACTCAGCCATCGCGTCACCCCGTTCATGCCGGATCCGGGCGGCACACGGAGCCATCTTCATGAACATCTTCAACATATTCATCATCACGGGCCAGTCTGGATCCGGGAAGAGCACCGGTTTGGCGGCATTTGAGGATGCGGGCTACTATTGCGTGGACAACCTTCCCGTCACGCTTCTCCCCAAATTCTTAGAGCTCCCCATCGAAAAGGATACCCATTACACAGGCCTCGCCTTTGGCATGGACCTTCGTGAGCCCTCCTTTCTTCACTCATACCGCAGCGTATTTAATGAGTTGAAACGGGCCGGCCACACGCTGGAGGTGATCTTCTTAGAAGCCGACGTGGCCACCTTAACGCGGCGCTTCTCCCAGACACGCCGATCCCACCCCTTAGCCGTGGGAGATAAAGGCGTTGTGGATGCCATCAACCAGGAGCGTGCCGAGCTTCTCTGCCTGCGCAACGAAGATGCCACCCACATCATCGACACCTCACGGCTCACCGTCCACCAGCTCAAGAAAAAAATTTCCGAACTGGCGCAGGACACCCGTGGGGAGATCCGCCTGAAACTGGCCATTGTCTCCTTCGGTTTCAAATACGGCATCCCCGAAGATGCCGACCTAATGGTGGATGTTCGATTCCTGGAAAATCCCTATTTTATACCGGAACTCAAGGCACACAGCGGCTTAAATCCTGACGTTCGAGAGTTCGTGATGAACGGCGAGGGCACCGCCACCTTTTTAAAAAAATACACCGATCTTCTGGACTTTCTCATCCCCATGTACCAAAAAGAGGGAAAGCACTACCTGACGCTGGCTGTGGGTTGCACGGGTGGACGCCACCGAAGCGTGGCCATCGCAACGGAAATCCACCACCACCTAAGGGGTCGCTTTTCAAAGATTAGGCTCTTGCACAGGGATATCGGACAAGATGAATAAATGCGTGGGCAGAAAAGGGTCTCCCCTGCCCACGCATGATGCCCCCCCCACATGAGGTTTATATAAATGATTGGCATATTAGTCGTTACCCACGGCAACCTCGGTGATATCCTCATCGAAACCGCCGAATTCATACAAAAAGAACCCCTCGTCCAGGTCAAGCCCGTCTCCATCAACATCTCCAAGAGTGTGGATGATCTGCACAACAAGGTGGCCAAGGCCATCAAATCGGTCAACACCGGTGAAGGGGTCCTCATTCTCACCGATATGTTTGGCGGGACCCCGTCCAACCTCTCACTCTCCTTCCTCGAAGAGGGACAGGTCGAGGTCATCTCAGGGGTCAACCTCCCCTTGCTGATCTCTGCCGTGGGCAAACAAAAAAAAGGGGATTTATCGGCTGCCGCCCACCTCCTGGAGAACACCGGCAAACGAAGCATCTCCCTTGCAAGCAGCATACTAAATAGCGCCAAGCGCTGATACACATCGATCAATTCACGGCAACAAACGATCGCCATCGGGGCGACCGTTCATTATATAACACGAGACGGGTGGGCACACATTTTCCCCACCCTTTGCATCACTTAATTTTAAGATGCATCCTTAGTCCCACGGGAGACCGGGCACTGTCGGTGCCCCATGGAAGATGGATGCGCCCTTGAAACGTGATCCTCACCATTATTTACCCACACAATCTCCAACAGGTCCTAACCCAACGTTGGACGGAGGAAAAAAGACCCATGAGCATCAAAATCGGTATCAATGGATTTGGACGAATCGGCCGTATGGTTTTTAGAGCCGCCCTTAAGAACCCCGCGGTTGAAGTGGTTGCCATCAACGATCTCACCGATATTGCAACCATCGCCCACCTTCTGGCCTATGATTCCGTACACGGACGTTTCGATGGCGAGGTCAAAGCCACTGAAAATGGCATCATCGTCAATGGCAAAAAGATCCGCGTCACCGCAGAAAAAGATCCGGTGAACCTCCCCTGGAAAGAGCTGGAAGTAGCTATCGCCCTGGAGTGCACCGGATTCTTCCGTGATCGTGACGGGGCCTCCAAGCACCTGACTGCCGGCGCAAAAAAAGTGATCATCTCCGCTCCCGCCAACGACCCCGATAACACCATCGTCATGGGTGTCAACGAGGGCACCTACGATGCAGCCAGCCAGCACATTATCTCCAACGCCTCCTGCACCACCAACTGCTTGGCTCCCGTCGCTAAGGTACTCCACGAGGCCTTCGGCATCAAAGAGGGGCTCATGACCACCATCCACTCCTACACCGGTGATCAGCGCATCTTAGATGCCCCCCACAAGGATCTCAGGCGCGCCCGTGCCGCAGGCTGCTCCATGATCCCCACCACCACCGGTGCGGCCAAAGCCGTGGCCCTGGTACTTCCCGAGCTTAAGGGAAAACTAAACGGCATGTCCATCCGCGTCCCCACCCCCAACGTCTCCCTCGTAGACTTGGTGGTAAACCTGGAGAAGAGCGCCACCAAAGAAGAGGTCAATGCAGCCCTTAAAAAAGCGGCCGACAATGAGCTCAAAGGAATCCTCGATTATTGCGAGGCACCTCTGGTCTCCATCGACTTCAACGGATGCCCTGCATCATCAAGCGTGGATGCACCCTCCACAGACGTCATCGGTGGCATGGTAAAGATTCTCTCTTGGTACGACAATGAAGCCGGTTACTCCACTCGCATGGTAGACCTGGCCGCCATGGTTGCATCCAAACTGTAATGACACGTATCGCGGACCGGCCATGGCCGGTCCGACCCCTGAAGGAGATTCGTATGGCAAACCGCACCCCGTTCATCGCCGGCAACTGGAAGCTTCATAAGGATTGCGCCGACTCCATCACCTTTGCCGAAGAGTTGAAGAGAGCCATTCCCCAGGATATCGATGTGGATGTGATGGTGGCCCCCACCTTCACCGCCCTTCACCCCGTCTGCGAAGCCCTCAAAGGCAGCCCCATCGCCGTAGGCGCCCAGGATATGTTCTGGGAAGCCCAAGGCGCATGGACCGGTGAAATTTCAGCCGATATGATCCGATCATGCGGCTGCACCCATGTCATCATCGGCCACTCCGAGAGACGTCAGTTTTTTGGGGAGACCGATGAGACCGTCAATGCCAAGCTCAAGGCAGCCCTTGCTGCAGGCCTCGTCCCGATAGTCTGCATCGGAGAGACCGATGCAGAACGAAAAGCGGGAAAGACCTTTGATGTACTCGGTACCCAGGTCACAAAGGGCCTTAACGGCATCGACCCCGAGACACTGGCCCCTGTCATCCTCGCCTACGAACCCGTATGGGCCATCGGCACAGGGAACACCGCAACCCCTGAAATGGTTCAGGAAGTTCACGCCTTTTTACGAAAAAGCGTCGCTGACACCACCCACAAAGAACTTGCCAATGCCATGAGAATCTTATATGGTGGCAGCGTCAAATCAGGCAACATTGCTGAATTAATGGGCCTGAATGATGTGGATGGCGCCCTCGTCGGAGGAGCCAGCCTCGAGACTGAATCCTTCAGCGGAATTGTTCGATACAAATGATGATAAATGGATGGCGAACCCATGCTTTTTGTTAAAATACTTCATATTCTGGTCTGTGTTGGCCTGATTCTCATTGTTCTTCTCCAAACGGGGAAAGGTGCCGACATGGGTGCCTCATTCGGCAGTGGAAGCAACCAGACACTCTTTGGTCCCTCCGGTGGAGCCACCTTTTTGAGCAAGGCAACCACGGCCATTGCGGTCATCTTCATGATCACTTCGCTCTTCCTTGCCTATGACTCGGGGACAGAAATTACCAAATCGGTCATTTTGCCGAAGTGGTGGAATTGGTAGACGCGCACGGTTGAGGGCCGTGTGGGGCAACCCGTGGGAGTTCAAGTCTCCCCTTCGGCACCATTTTAAAAACCCCCTTGCTGGATTCAGCAAGGGGGTTTTTTATTGCCCTTTTTTCCGAATTATTCAGCATACTAAAAAAATGCCTCTTATGGTTAAAGGGGCGCGAGAAGAGACCTCCGGCGACACGGGTGGCGACGCGCCACCTGGCAAAGGGATACGCCTTACCCCGCTCCAAATAGACGATTCACGCCCACTTTTGATTCGATCTTAGCCTTGCCTTACTCGATGCCACCTGTGTGCCATGCCTTTTTTATAAAATTATGGCACACGCGCGGGGCCCGGCAGGGCGCCGGAGGCACAGCTGAATCGCCCTCTTTTTTTCGGTATTTTCCATGCCTTAAAAGACCTCAAAAAAAAGAATCAGAAGAAACCACCAAAAAGCCTTGATCAACGAAAAAAGCGGTGCTATAACCCACTTATCTTTTGCCGAAGTGGTGGAATTGGTAGACGCGCACGGTTGAGGGCCGTGTGGGGCAACCCGTGGGAGTTCAAGTCTCCCCTTCGGCACCATTTTAAAAAC
>JABXKT010000106.1 GCA_013619155.1 Desulfobacteraceae bacterium | reverse complement strand
CCCCCATTGACGTACCATCTCAACCCTCCTAAAATTTATAAAAGTCAAAGGAGTAGAGGCATTTAAGGGTGGTGTCAAATTGCTTATTTTTATACGATTTCAAAATAGAATAGAAATATTAAATAAAACGAATAACAAAGGGGTACAGAGATCCAAATAAAAAATAGTCATTCAGCCTATTGAACACATAGCTTCGGCGATTACAAAGAATCCCCTTGGCTACTAAAAAAGATATTCCAGAGGCAAAATAGTCCCCTTGAAACCAGACATCGTTGCCCCCACCCCAGACGGGAATAGAGACCTTCTACCACCTAACCCCCTACTTTTATTTTTTTTCTTAAACATCTATTCGAGTAGATATTATTTTTTTAAAAAATTTCCTATATATCTACTCGAGATGGTATATATAGATGGTCCCTATTCATATGGGCTATCCACATTTTTAACCATTACAGACGTACCCCTTACATTTATATCAGTCCTCATACATTTATATGGAATGGAGTATTATTTAATAATGAATAGATCATACCTCTCACTATCTAGCCTTTTCGGTGTATTTTTTTTACTCCTCGCGTTCACCGGATGTTCAAGTTCCGGCCTCTCATCCATGACCCCCCATGAACGCGTCATTTTTGACAAGGCGATAAGCGAAAACAAGACGCCATCGGAGATGATCGGCCAGGCAGAAAAAAGGGTGGCGGAAGCCGTGGAGGCCAATCTCTCTTTTTATGCCCCAAAAACACTTAAAGCCGCAAAAGATCTCATCGATACCGCCAATGAAAAGCTTGTAAAAAAAGGGGTGGAGCCCGAAGAGGTAATCCTCATCGCCATTCAAGCGAAACAGACTATCGCCTTGGGATTTGAGATAAAAGAACAGGTCATCGACCTTCTGGCCATATCCATTTCAGAAAAAAAGAATCTCGATGATATCGATACCCAATCCATCTTCCCCCAAGAGTACGCGGTCATCCTGGGGCTCCTGGACCAGATGATCTCACTCATCGAAGACAAGAAACCTGAAGAGGCCACGGGCATGCAGACTGGGTTCGCCCAGAAAACCGAAGCCCTGCTCATCAAGACCCTCTACAAAATCACCTTAGACGACACCCGAAAGATTCTGGCAGAAGCCCACAGCAAGGAGGCCAAGCGCTATGCCCCCATGACCTTTGAGGCGGCCAGCTTAAAACTGATCCAGGCTGAAACTTTTATCCGCACCTATCCCAGAGACCGGGACGGAATAAAAAAGATCGGGATCGAAGCCTTCCAGGCCGCCACCCATGCCCTCATAGTCACCCGCGAAGTCAAGATAATCTCCGCCTTTAAGACAGAGGCCATCGAAAAGTTCGTCCTCTCCATTGAAAAACAGATCCACGCCTTGGGAGCGCTGCTGGGAGAGTCGAATATTCCCTACGATACTTTAAGGGCCCAGCTGGAAACGTTGATCACCCCGGCCACGACCATGGGTGCCACCGCATTAAAGGTCTCTGAGCTTGAAACAACAAAAGAGTCCCTCACCACACGCCTTAGCGATGAACACGAAAAAACCGCATCCCTTGAAAAACAGGTCACCGAACTCATGGACTCCCTGGAGGTGCTCAAAAATAAGGCACCAGAGATCCAGATGACCCCGGAGACCGCCCCGCTTCAAGCAGAGAAAGAGGCCGCCTTGGGCCAGGCGCAGGAGAAGACGCCAGATACGATGATAGATACGGTGCCTTCTATCACCACAGAAGAGACGGTCTCCGTTCAAGAGATCACTCCCCTGCCCCCCACCCCCGTCACAGAGCCTGAGGTGACGGTCTCTATAGCAAAAAAAGAATAAGCCCTGTCACAAAACGAGCCTGGGCCCTCGAAACTTACCGAGGGCCCAGGCTCTATCGCCTCTGCGCACTTCATATTCCCAAAATAGAGAGAAGAAAAAGGCCTCTTTCTGAAGCCAAAAAAATTTAGCCGCGCTTTTTTTACTCCCCTTCGGCCCCAGAAGGCCCGGTCCCATCCATCTCCGTTCTGTTTCGTCCCCCCTCCTTGGCTCGGTACAAGGCACGATCCGCCGATTTGTACATCGCATCGATACTGGTGGGCTGGTTGGATACCACCAGGCCAAAGGAGACGGTGAGGGAATCGGCCACCCGGTTCCCTCGATGGGGTATGCCCAGGCCTTCAATGGCCGCCCTCAAGTCATCGATAAAGGTCATCACCCGGTCCACATCATGGGCCACAAAGAGAATCCCAAACTCCTCTCCCCCTAAACGAAAAATATAATCCGTGGACCGGTTGCAGCGCTCGCGAAGAAGGGCCCCCACACGGACCAAGGCGTCGTCCCCCATCTGGTGGCCATAACAGTCGTTGTACTGTTTAAAATAATCGATATCCATGATGGAAAAGACCAGGTAGTGGCCACTGCGGCGGAGCCTGCGAATCTCCAAGGGGAAGACCTCATCTAATTTCCGACGATTGAAAAGGCCCGTCAAGGGATCGGTGACGGCAAGCTCCTTCGTCCTCTCCTGCTCTCTGCGCAAGGCATCTTCCACGGTAACCCTCACAGCGATCTCTCGTTTCAACGCCCGATTCAGCAACGAGAGACGCCGGGTCCAGTAGACCAGAACAGAGAGGATAAAAAGTGCACCCCCGGCAAATTTCCAAAAAAGGGTATAATCGAAACCATGTTCATAACGCAAGGGTATCCAGCGCTCATAGATGGCCGCCCGTTCCGCCTCAGAGATGGAGGCCATCACCCGTGACACCAGGCCGGCAAAAAGAGGCCAGTCCTTGCGTACCCCCATGCTGATCTCCAATTTCTGGGGAATCGTGCCCGACACCTTAAGATGGGTCAGGTGCTCTGTCTTGATGGCGTAATTGGCCACCGCCAGATTCCCCACATAGGCGTACGCCTCACCGATGGATACCAATTCCAAGGCCTTCACCGTGGTATCTGCAAATTGAAAATCAATATTCGAGTAATTTTCAGACAAAATTTTATATTCGGAATAGTCCTTGACCATCACCACTTTCTTACCCACAAGATCCCGTATATCCTTGACAAAATTCACCCGATCATCGGTGATCACCACCAAGGGAAAACTCAAATAGGGCGCGGTCAGATGCATCATCTTCTCATGGGGGGGAATAGAGGCAATGGCGGCAATCATATCCAATCGATTCTCCGTCATCTCTGTGAGGGTGTCCGACCAGGACATCTCCGGGGAGTAGATGCATCGAACACCGAGGCGATCTTCAATGATCTTCACGTAATCGGCCACCATCCCCATATAATATCCGTCAGAATCCAGAGACTCAAAAGGGGGCCAGTTCATATCGATACCCAAGCGAATCCTGGGGTGATCGTTGAGCCAACGCCGCTCCTCATCACTTATCTTAAGGGGGGTTCCCGTGGAAGAGACGGTCTCAATCAGGTGAAGCAGATCGAAGCGATACAAGAGGGACCCATGCGTATCCTTGGAGAACGGTTTAAAATCGACATTATCCCACTGATCGAACAAAAACCAAGAGACCGCCTCGACGTTATCCCCATCTATCGCATGCATCCTGGTTTTAAACACCGTATTCTCCTGGGAAAAATCCAGCCCCTTCAGATAGTCATGCATCAGGATCAAGGCCCAGGCACCTTCCAGAATATGCCCGCCGACGCTCAGAATACTCCGACCCGACTGTATGCTCTCCAGGGCATCGTCACTCCAGTCAATCCCCCCGGTCATCACCGGGGCATGGCTCTCCCCCATCTCCTCTAAGGCATCCAGTACACCCAAGGCAATATCATCTCCAGCCGTCCACACCGTATTGATATCCGGGTATTTACCAATCTCTGATTTTAAAACCTCCCGTGCCCGTGCCCGGCTCCATGACTTTCCGGCATTGACGACTCCATACAAAACCACGTCATCGCGATTTGAGACCACCGACCGCATCCCCCGAACGCGATCTCTGGATGATTTCTCCAAGGGGTTCCCCTCGATGGCGAGCATACGGATCATCCCCTTTCCAGATCGTTTTCCCTCTTTAATCAAACGTTCTGCAAGCAGCGCCCCCGCCCGAACGTCATCCGGCGTCACGCTTCCAATCCAAAAGGGAAACTGTTTTCTTGGAATCATGGCAGGGTCTTCAAACCCTGTATTATAGAGGATCGCCGGAATTTCATACCCCTTCGATATCGTTAATATCTCCTCCCCAATATTTTCATAATTCATAAAGAGAATGCCATCCGTGCCGTCAGCACAGGCGGCCTTGACTTGGGAACGCATCGTATCATCACGATTATTGGCGCTGTACACCTTGAGATTTACATCAAGGTCGTCGGCCGCCGATTGGGTCAATTTCACGAGAGAGGCCCAGAAAACCGTCTCATCGCGGGGCACAAAAAGGGAGACCTCAAAGGCATGGGCCGAGGCGAGCTGCGATAGAAAAAAAACAGCCACCCAAACCATGCGATACCTTAAACGACATACGTCCATACACTCTCCGGAAAAAAAATTATACCGATCCAGCGATAGCTGAGGAAGGGTCGATACCCAAAATTTTAGACCACAGGTTAAAATCCCCCGCCCCAAAAAAAATAAAAAATCCAGTACAGATATAGGGGTAGAGAAAAAAACCGTCTCTCTTTTACGACAAGGTATCCATGACAAAGAAAGGGAAAAAAAGGGGGGGGGGAAGAGCCACCCGCACGCCAATTTTTGAAAGGGGCAACGCCCACATATCACTGCACGGTGATTAAAAAATCATGTAACGAGGCGGTAGAATAAGTCCCCGCTGAAATTTCATGGTTTATTTTATACTTAAATTAGTCAAAAAACTGTCAACTATGTAAAATTTAACTCTGTTTTTGACTATTACGCTGCCAAAAGTTAACGCCCCACCCTAAAATAACGCTGTATTTTAAAAAACAGACCTATTCTACAGGCTAAACGAGCCAGCTGCGCCTCCGGCGCTCTTTTTCTCAAAAAGCGCCTCAAAAACTTTTCGATGATGGGAATACCTGCCTGTAAGGCCCTTCACGTTCTCTAAACTGGATTCCAAGGGCAGAGCCCTTGGAATCCAGAGGCTTTTTTTATTACAAACTGAAATAGTTGTCATGAGAAGATGTATAAACGCATCATTATCGTGATGACCACAGTGATGGCTGAGAATAAGGGGTAATCAGATAATTTTATAAAGCACGGTTTGACACATAGTTCTTAATACATAACTCACATTTCTCTCAAACCGAATACGGATGTGATTTGACCCGGGGCACGAGGGGCAAAACGCATCCGTTGGCCTGCTTTTTAAGGTGACACACCTTGCCGCCGGAGGCCCTTGTTCAAGAGCCAACTCCTTAAAAAATAACGGCTATTTTCTATCTTCAGCTTTTTCGCTATCCCACAGGTTTTCCAATACCGTGCGAATCCCGTGAAAATCTTCCCAGGGATAAAAGGGAAGGCCCTTAGCCTCCATATGCCCTGCCAACTGACGCCGGGCAAAGACTCGGGTAGCGGCCTGGGCCATATTGTAATCGGTAATGCCATCTCCGATGGCCACAGATTCATGGAAGGTGTAGGCCCCCATCACATCCACCTTGGCCAGCAGCTCCCTATCTCCCGGATACTGAGAGTTCACCTTTAAAAAAGGCCCCTCGGTCTCCAGGTCCGGGGCATACACCCCCGCCACCTTGTCCGCCAATGATCCCAATTTTCTCATCACCAGCCCTTTGAGCCCACCGGATATCACCACAAAGGGGATATCCCTCTGGGCCAACCAATCGATAAGGGCCTCCAAACCGGGCCGTATGGGCACGTCATCACAGTGGGTCAACATCTCTGGATACCGGGCCGACTCGATGCTCTCCAAGATATGGGTCAGCCCCTCTCGAAGGGAGACAGTGCCATCCATCACCCCGGGAAGATACCTCTCCACGGCCTCCGGAGCAAAGGTCCGGCACACACTCACGAAACCATCCCGCTCGGTGATGGTACCGTCAAAATCACAAAATACAATTCGCTGCGTCAAATCATCCCCCTTGTCTCATCCCGTTCAACCATTGACCCTATCCATAATTCACCACCCGCCTAGGCACGGGCTGAATCGTCACAAAAAAAATCGCACCTAAAATTTGCATTCACCGCCTTGCCTTATGGCCAAAACGCTACCATTACGACTGTTTATGATGCACTCTATTGGTCATCAAAGTTACGGCAGCCGAAAATGCAAAAATTGGCTCACCCTTCGGGAACGCCCTTTGCAACGTTTAGCTCGTAAACACCTACCCACACGCCTGTCCGGGACGCTCCACGATGAGGGCCCCCAAAATAAGGGCCACAAAAGAGTCCGTCGTGGATTCGAAGAACCACCCCATATGAGTGCCACACCCCCGGCATACCCCAAGACGCCATCTATACCCCGCAAACCAGGTAAAGTCTAAGGAGGACTCCGGTGAGAAGGCACACCCCGGCGCAGAGGCGAAGCATCCGATATCATAGTATTGGCCATGGGGATTGGTAAAACCATGGGTGTGGGCGCCCCCCACCTCCATACGACACCCCTCCTGGGTGATAGGACGCCCACAGGTGGCGCAGATAAGCCGCTGACCACCCGCCGTGGCATCTTCAGACGCAGTGGCCAGCCCCTTTTCTCGAAACGGGCTCTTGCCCCGGGCCGGCCCCTCTCCCCGCCGCTTTTTCGGGCAATCCTTGGCTTTCACCAGACATGAGAAATCACCAAACGCCCCGAAAGACGACGGTTTAGATCTGCCATTCATACATCGGTCTCTCCACATCATGGATATCCACTCCTTGGAAATAATAGAGAATATACGCCCTAGGTAACGACAGATGCCGATATGATGTGCCCAATAAAGTGTATCGGCACCCCACTTTCAAAGTGAATCAGCCTGTCTTCAGCGAGCCCTGCCGGGAGCCAACCTTTTGGAAAGGTTGCCAAACAGGTTTTAATAGTGACCATGACGGGCCTAAAGGCCCGTCATGGTCACTAAATTGGGGTCCAGGGGATCTATTCCCTAACCGGGCGTGTCGATTTAATCGGAAAAATATCTATTTTAGCCGTTTGCACCCCAATATAGGGCCGTCACTATTTACAAGCATTAAAGATACAGTGGATCATCCCCGCCATAATACCTTATGGGCCTTACAAGAAATAAATATCGGAATTCCATAACAATACCGCCGCACTTTCGAGGTGTCTTTGCCTCACGTGGCATCGCCGTCGGAGGTCGTGCGGTGAAAGCTTACCTCCGGTGGCCCTGCCGGGAGCCAACCTTTTACAAAAGGGTGCCACACAGGTTTTTATAGTGACTGTAACGGACCAACGGTCCGTTACAGTCACACACGTGGGGTCCAGGGGATTTATCTCCTGGCCGCCGGAGGCCCTTTTTATGGTCACTTTGACCATCGACGGCTCTTTTGCAATTAAAAAGAGAGGGCCATGGCGCGATACACCCCCTCCTCTTAAAAATCGAAGAGCGTCGTGTCGGCGAGGTGGGAGGGGATCACGTGCCCCATGCCATGAAAAATTTTCTCCACACGACCGGGATGATCTTTTCGCCAGCCTGCCAGCATCTCCTTGACCTCCCGCCGTTTTTCATTTTCTCCGGCTCCGCAGAGGTCTTTGGGTGCCGTCTCGTAACCGGCGAGGCGCACGTAACGCACCACATCGGCTTCGGCAACGAAGGCCATGGGACGCACCACGATGAGATCCCCTTTTCGGGTGGTGAGCTTTGGAGGCATCCCCTTCATCGTTCCCCCGTAAAAAAGGTTCAAGAAAAGGGTCTCCACCATATCATCCATATGGTGCCCCAAGGCGATATGGGAGAAGCCGTTTTCCGCGGCGTGGGCGTAGAGAGCCCCTCGTCGCAAGCGCGCGCATAGGCTGCACATTTTTTTCCCATCCGGACACTTCTCTTGGAGAGTCGCCCAGATATCCTGATGGATTATGGTAAAGGGGAGGGCCACACTATCCATATGGCGGGATAAAACATCCGTGGGAAACCCTGGAAACCCATGATCGAGGAAGACCACCTCCATTTCGAAACGCTCTTTACACCCTCTTTGGTAGGCGAGCATTAAATCCACCAGAGCCAGGGAGTCCTTACCGCCGGAGAGACAGAGCATCAGGCGAGTTCCCTCCGCCACCATCTGATACTCCCGTATGGCCTTGGTCACCCGCCAGGTCAGGTGGCGCCTTAATTTCTCCCGTTGTCGGGAATGTTTCACCTCATCCATAAACCAGATCCGCTCCCTTGGGGGTCCACAGCCCATCATCCACCGCCACCGGCTCTCTTTGGTGGTTCACGGCCATGAGGCGCCCCGCCTCATAGAAGAGAACCACACCTTCGAGATACGCCACCTCACCCCAAATTTCATGGGGCAATTGTAAGGCCGCCTCTTTTAAGGCGAAAATATTCCAGTCATGGGTTACCCCCACGGTCAATCCGGCCCCTACCGTATCCAGATGCGCCCGGGCAAATTGAAGCATCCTGGCCGCGGCATCAAGGGCTGGAGAGATAATTCTTTCGGGAAACACCCCATCGATCCAGTGGCGAATAAAAACCGAGAGACCGAGTTCCAAAAATAGCCCTATCACCTCGTCAACAGCCTTCACATAAAAAGGGGACAACACCGCTTCTAAGGTGTTGATCTTCCCCGTTTGACATCCACTGCCCCGTTGCATGAGATAGGCCGTTTCGATGCATCGCCCGATATAGCTGGAGCAGGGGGTCACCGGCACACTATCCCCGAAGGCACGCCCCAGGGCCATGGCCGCCTCTTTTCCCGACTCGGTGAGCCCCATAAAAGGCTCCAAACGCGAATCCGTGCTGTAATGACGGGCCGAATGACGCATCAACACGACCTGCCGTTTCACCCCTTTGTCTCGGAGCCTTTCCACCACATCGGCCGTCGCCTCGCCCAGAGTCACACCGCCCATCGCTTCCACCTCCCGTCTCTGCCGTTTCCTATGCCACGTGGTTGCCACGCCTAAAAAATACCCTTACAAAACAAGGGCTCGGCCAGAATTAACCGTCTTAAACACCGGAACAAGGGATTTCCAGTTAGGTTCTCATGACCACCCCCAAGGGCGGCTGAGCCGCACACACCACCCCATGATCGATTTCCTAATAAAAGCATAGGCGTTTTAAAAAGGGAAATAAATCGTCAGAAGACCCGCCATCCATGGCACCCTTTTCCCTGACCATCCACCGCCTTAGCTCCCTTCCGGCCAGAAAACCCATGGATTGGACAATCTCCTTGACAGGTAACCCTCAAGCGATATAACCACACGTACGGATAGGGCATTTATCACAATAAGATCATCAAGGGTTCAAAGGGCGGAGTTGCCTCACCGGTAATATATACCGCATGGACGATAAGGAGACGATTCATTCCTAATAATTTTTTTCTCTCTCCTTTTCTTCGGATACCGTAGGGCGACTTGACAACCCGACCGTGACCGACACGGGGCCCCGTCGAAGAAAATAAGAGTCAACACCTTGTAAGTAAAGGCCATACCGTTTAAATTTCGTGTCCATCAAAGCCAAATCAACGGGCAAGGCAGGTGAGGCGGTCTAGTGAGGAGGCCCCCCTCTTTTTTTACCCCAATAGCAATCTTTTACACTCAAGGCTTGACAAGGGTAACATATCCGTATATTTAAAAAAACTTTGTGTAAGGACTCGCCCCGTTTTTGTCCAAAACATTCACACGAGACCAAGGATATTGCCAACTAAACCATGAATTGTATCGACGCAATTGAAGGGACGGCCAAAAAAATAATCCTCGACTTCCATACCATGCATCAGCTCGGCGAGATGGATGACACGGAATTTGCCAGGGACATCCGTATCGTCATCGACGGGGCAGGGGTCTTCGTGACAAACAATTGTGAAATAACGCCCAACCCAGAACTTTTGAAAACCGTCCTCTTCGAGTACGCCCGAGAGCTCTGGAAGAACACCCAAAATGCCAAAGCAGATAGCCAGAATAAATGCTCGAGTGATGAGGGGTACGACGACTACTATTTCGACTATATTTTCAGGCACGGTATCTATCCTCAATAGGGCATATACCAGCCTTAAATCACCATATGTATTGCCAATGTCCAGCCAATGGGCATTCCAAGTAGCAAATTTTTCAGGAGTATGTTGGTATGACACTTACAAAAAATGACATTGTGATGCACGTCAGTGAAATGGGATTTTCGAAACAACGTTCCGTTGATATTATTGAAAACCTGCTGGTAATCATGAAAGACACCCTGGCCGTTGGTGAAGACGTTCTTATCTCCCGCTTCGGTAAATTCTGCATCAAAACCAAGGGAGAGCGAAAAGGCCGCAACCCGGCCACCGGCGACGAGATGATCCTGAGAGACCGCAAGGTGGTGACTTTCAAGTGTTCCGGTAAACTCCGAGACAAAATTAACGGCGAGGCGTAAAACCCTCACCTGACGATAAATCCATAAAAAAGGCGCCCCCTGTTAACAAGGGGCGCCTTTTTTTGTTGCCGGACATCCGCTAAACCATGCCGTATCTGACCGGGTTCAATCATGGCCGTGACACGGCCAAACGTGAGAACGAAGCCGTCGATGGTTCAAGTAACCAAGAAACGTCCATGGTCAAAGTGACCAGAAAAAGGGCCTCCGGCGGCCAGGGAATAGATCCCCTGGACCCCAAGTGAGTGACCATGATGGGCCTTTGGCCCGTCACGGTCACGATAAAAACCTATTTGGCAACCTTTTTAAAAGGTTGGCCACCGGAGGTAAAGGGCTTTACACCCGATCCACGGCACGCCGTCCGGCGAACTGCATGCCATGAAGACGGCTGTACTCTCCGCCTTTCTCCAGCAGGGCCCCATGGGTCCCCTCCTCCACGATCTCCCCTTTAGAGACCACTATAATACGATCCGCATGCTGAATGGTGGAGAGCCGGTGGGCAATGACAAAGGTGGTTCGTCCCTTCATGAGGTTCTCTAAGGCATCTTGCACCACCTTTTCCGCTTCGGTATCCAGGGCACTGGTGGCCTCATCCAGAAGCAGGATAGGGGCATCCTTAAGTAGGGCCCGTGCAATACAGAGGCGCTGCTTCTCCCCACCGGAGAGACGACTCCCCAACTCCCCGATACGGGTATCAAATCCATCGGGCAGGGCCATGATGAATCTATAGGCATAGGCTGCCTTGGACGCGGCCACTATACTCTCCCAGGTCGCGTCCTTGTTCCCATAGGCGATATTATCTCGAATCGACTCATTAAAGAGGATGGCATCCTGGGTCACCATGGCGATCCGGCTACGCAAGGAGGCCACGGTCACATCCCGGATATCGATCCCATCAATGGCGATACGACCCGTACTCACCTCATAAAACCGGGGAATCAGGTTGATAAAGGTGGATTTCCCCCCCCCACTCATCCCCACCAGGGCAATCACCTCTCCGGGCTCTGCCGTCAGGCATATGTTCTTTAAGACCGGCGTTTCCCCGTAGGCAAAGGTCATATTTTCAAAGGTGACACGGTGGGTACGGGCCTCAAGCGCCACGGCCCCCTCGCTATCTTTAATGGCAGGTTCCATCTCAATAATCTCAAATACACGGTCCACGGCGGCCAGCCCTTCCTGTACCGTGTTGTTGAGTTTACTGAGTTTTTTTAAGGGTTCATACAAGAGCATGACGGCCGTTAAAAAAGAGAAGAAGGTACCGGTAGACGAGTTCCCGTTGATCACACTGTGCCCCCCATACCAGACCACGGCGGCGATGCCGAAGCCCCCGCAGATATCGGTCACCGGAGCGGACAAGGCCTTGGCCTTGACTTTTTGCATCTCAAACTGGAAGAGATCCCAGGATTTTTTGTAGAAGCGCTGTTTCTCGTACTCTTCGCGACCGAAGGCCTTGATAATTTTAGCGCCGGCAAAGGTCTCATGGAGAAAGGTATTGAGCTCTCCCACCGACTCCTGGGTGCCCGTACTCACCTTACGCACACGACGGCCCAGCTTCACGATGGGATAAAACGCCACCGGCACAACCACCAGGGCCACCAGGGCCAGCCGCCAGTCGCGATAGATGATCACCCCCGTGAGCCCCACGATGGTAAATACGTGTTCGATGGCCGCCGTCACCGACGTGGAGACCATGGACTGGATAAGGGTCACATCGTTGGTGATGCGACTCATGAGGACCCCGGTGCGCTCCTTCTGAAAGAAGGAGAGGGAGAGGTCCTGAATCTTCCCGTAGAGTTCGTTACGAAGGGTGGTGATGATGCTCTGGCCCACGTTGTTCATAAAGTACTCTTTGGCCAGAACAGCCACCCCACGGGTCAGGGAGACACCCAGCACCACAAAGGTGACCATCTTGAGCATCACACCATTTTGGGCGATAAAAATATCATCGAGTATGTTTTTAATCAAAAAGGCCAGGGTGGCCGTGGAGCCCGAGATAAGCGTCATGCAGCCCATGGCGATACCCAGCTTCACCTTATGAGCCCGGATAAGCCTCACAATCTTCCCGTACCTTTCGTTGGCTGAAAAGCCTTTAAAAAATTTCATAATAATCTTGTATCAAACCTTTTGCCCACCCATCTCGTGGCATGTATGCCATCCATCAATAAAAATCCCCCTCAAGGGGGCGTTATTTTTCCATCATGGGGCCAAAATGCCCCTCTTCACTAAAAAACGTAATTACCCTTGCTTATTACAGCCACGTTTGCGGTAAGCGAACCCTTTTATCCAGACCAGCGAAAACAAAGCATCGCATCCATGGGGGATGCCTTACTGCGGCTCTTTTTCTCGAAAAAGAGTCGCAAAAAACTTTTCGGTGAGAGGAATACGTATCTGTCAAACGTTTTTTATAGAGACGATGAGGGGCCAAAGGCCCGTCATCATCTCAAACCTAGGATCCAAGGTCACAGCCCTTGGCCGCCGAAGGCTTTTTTCATCAAAAAAAGGTAAATAAACGCATCGGTATCGTGATGCCGGAGAATAAGAGGGCATCAAAATAAGAAACCCGGAGCAGAGTCGCGCCCTTAAAAATCCAGCTTAGGTCCCTAAAACGGGACAATTCTCCGGCGAACCATCCACCGCCACGATGATCATGCCGTTCTTATTGGCATAGGCCACCATGGCATCCCGATCGAACACCACCGCATGCCCCGCCTCCAGCACCAGCGTCGTCACCCCGGACTCCTTCATGGTCCGCAAGGTCTCAAGGCCCACGGCCGGCACGTCGAATCGCATATCCTGGGTGGGTTTACTTACCTTCACCAAGATCGCGTCTCCCGTACCCAGGCTCCCCCCCCGTCGAATCGTGGCATCGGTCCCATCA
>JABXKT010000276.1 GCA_013619155.1 Desulfobacteraceae bacterium | reverse complement strand
TCCACCACGGCCACCATCACGATAACGCTTGCCGCGGATGATCTCGATGAGTCCGATGAGACGGTGATCATTGATATGGGGACGCCCGGTAACGCCAGTCAAGGCACCACCACCCGTCACACCGCTACCCTCACCGATGACGATGACACGCCCACGGTGAGCTTCACCGCCGCCTCCCAGTCCAGCACCGATGAGTCGGGGAGCCTCACCATCACGGCCCAGCTCTCGGCCGTCAGTAGTCAGGCCGTCTCTCTCCCCTTCACGGTGAGCGGTACGGCCACAGGGAGCGGCACCGATTATGGCATCACGGCGAGCCCGGTGACCATCGCCGCCGGGACCACCACGGCCACCATCACGATAACGCTTGCCGGTGATGCCCTGGATGAGGCCGATGAGACGGTGATCATTGATATGGGGACGCCCGGTAACGCCAGTCAAGGCACCACCACTCGTCACACCGCGACCCTTACCGATGACGATGCCACGCCCACGGTGAACTTCACCTCGGCCTCCCAGGCCAGCACCGATGAGTCGGGAAGCCTCACCATCACGGCCCAGCTCTCGGCCGTCAGTAGTCAGGCCGTCACCGTCCCCTTTACGGTGAGCGGTACGGCCACAGGGAGTGGCACCGATTATGCCATTACGGCGAGCCCGTTGACCATCGCCGCTGGCTCCACCACGGCCACCATCACGATAACGCTTGCCGGTGATGCCCTCGATGAGGCCGATGAGACGGTGATCATTGATATGGGGATGCCCGGTAACGCCAGTCAAGGCACCACCACCCGTCACACGGCCACCCTCACCGATGACGATGACACGCCCACGGTGAATTTTACCTCGGCGTCTCAGGCCAGTACCGATGAGTCGGGGAGCCTCACCATCACGGCCCAGCTCTCGGCCGTCAGTAGTCAGGCCGTCTCTCTCCCCTTTACGGTGAGTGGCACGGCCACAGGGAGCGGCACCGATTATGCCATCACGGCGAGCCCGTTGACCATCGCCGCCGGGACCACCACGGCCACCATCACGATAACGCTTGCCGGTGATGCCCTGGATGAGGCCGATGAGACGATGATCATTGATATGGGGATGCCTGTTAACGCCAGTCAGGGAGCCACCACCCGTCACACGGCCACCCTCACCGATGACGATGACACGCCCACGGTGAACTTCACCTCGGCCTCCCAGGCGAGCACCGACGAGTCGGGAGCCCTCACCATCACGGCCCAGCTCTCCGCCGCCAGCGGCCAGGCCGTCTCTCTTCCCTTTACGGTGAGTGGCACGGCCACAGGGGGCGGCACCGATTATGTCATTACGGCGAGCCCGTTGACCATCGCCGCCGGCTCCACCACGGCCACCATCACGATAACGCTTGCCGGTGATGCCCTGGATGAGACCGATGAGAACGTGATCGTGGATATGGGCACTCCCATCCATGCAAGCTCAGGAACAACGGTCACCCATGTGGCCACGATCATCGACGATGATGTGGCAGGGATCACCCTCAGTCAGACCACGGCCAGCGTTTCCGAGTCGGGAACGAGCGATAGCTTTACCGTGGTTCTCGATGCCGAGCCCACCTCGGATGTGGTGGTGAGCGTGATCAGCGCAGATACCGGCGAGGCGACGACGGCGCCTGCCAGCCTCACCTTTACTGCCGCCAACTGGAACACCCCACAGACGGTGATCCTTACCGGCGTGGACGATGATCTCATCGAAGGCACCCAGACCACAACCCTCACCCTTGCCGTGGTGGACGGCTCGAGTGACACCGCCTTTGGTTCGGTGAGCGATCAGACGGTGAGTGTCGTAACCACCGACGATGACGCGGCCGGGATTACCCTCAGCAAGACCACGGCCACCGTGGCCGAGTCGGGCACGAGCGATAGCTTGACCGTGGTCCTCGACGCCGAGCCCACCTCGGATGTGGTGGTGAGCGTGATCAGCGCAGATACCGGCGAGGCGACGACGGCGCCTGCCAGCCTCACCTTTACCGCCGCCAACTGGAAAGCCCCCCAGACGGTGACCCTTACCGGCGTGGATGATAATCTCATCGACGGCACCCAGACCACAACCCTCACCCTTGCCGTGGTGGACGGCTCCCACCTTGGATGTGGTGGTGAGTGTGACCAGCGCAGATACCGGCGAGGCGACGACGGCGTCTGCCAGCCTCACCTTTACCGCCGCCAACTGGAACACCTCCCAGACGGTGACCCTTACCGGCGTGGACGACTCTCTCATCGACGGCACCCAGACCACGACCCTCACCCTTGCCGTGGTAGCTGGCTCGAGTGATGCCGCCTTTGGTTCGGTGAGCGATCAGACGGTGAGTATCGTAACCACCGACGATGACGCGGCTGGGATTACCCTCAGCAAGACCACGGCCACCGTCTCCGAGTCGGGCACAAGTGATAGCCTTACCGTGCGCCTCGATGCCGAGCCCACCTCGAATGTGGTAGTGAGCGTGATCAGTGGAGATACCGGTGAGGCGAGCGTGGACTCTTCGTCCCTCACCTTTACCGCCGCTAACTGGAACGCCCCGCAGACGGTTACCCTTACCGGCGTGGACGATGATCTTATCGACGGCACCCAGGCCACGACCCTCACCCTTGCCGTGGTAGACGCGGGAAGCGATGCCGCCTTCCATGGG
>JABXKT010000105.1 GCA_013619155.1 Desulfobacteraceae bacterium | reverse complement strand
GTCCCATCAATGGCTTCTACGGCCAGCACCGACCCGCCCCCCATGACAAGGCATTGCCCCACATCCAGGCGTCCAATCTCCTTGGCGATATGCCAGCCGGTACGTATCTCTTTTATCTGAGAATCAGAAGGCCTCTTGCGTGTCCAAAGCCCGGCATCTGCCAGGATCTCTGGTAGAAGAAAGGTGGAGGAGAGCACCGTCATCCCCTCCCCTTCCAGGAGACGGGCAAAGGCACTAAGGAGAGTATCGTCATGGGTATGGCGCATACGGGCAAGGAAGGCCATCGCCTTGGTATCCGGACGAATATCCCGAAAAACATTGGTCTTCGTGACCCCTCCGACGAGTACCACCTCGGATACCCCCTCGCCGCGGAAGAACCGGATCAGTTTTTTCACCTGACCGATATGGAGCCATTGACTCTTTTCACAGTGCGCTTCGAGTTCAGCCACCGCCTCGTTCTTAATTGCTGCGGCGTAGACCGCGTACCCCTTCTCTTTTGCGGCACGCGCAAAGAGGAGGGGAAACTGGCCATTGCCTGCGATGATCCCCACTTTCATGGTGTATGTCCTTTCCGCAGATCTCATGCCATACCCCCCGACTCATGCCGGGGGATAGGTCCCCTTACCGGGTAATACCCCGGCTGGAGTTCTGGATGAAATCGGTAAATGCCACCACTTCTGGGATCTGGTCCACCTCGGCACGCACCCGCTCCAGACCCTCGTTTAGGGTGAGTCCGATACGAAAAAGAATGCGGTACGTGTGCTTGAGCTCGGTGATCACCTCTTCTGAGAAATTGCCTCGGCGCATCCCCACCTTATTCAGACCATGGAGGGTGGCGCGGTCGCCGGCCGAGATCACGTACGGAGGAATATCCTTGACCACCACAGATTTCCCGCCGATATAGGCGTAATCGCCCACATGGACAAACTGGTGAATGGCGGTGAAGCCTCCGATATTGGAGTAATCTCCCAGCACACAATGGCCGGCAAGGGTGGAGTTGTTGGCGAGAATCACCCGGCGTCCGGTCTTGCAGTCATGGGCCACGTGGCAGTATGCCATCAGAAAGTTCTCGGCGCCGACCTCGGTGACGCCCCCCCCCACACCGGTACCCCGGTTGATGGTGACAAACTCACGAATCACAGTGCCCCGCCCCACTTTTAAATAGGTCACCTCCCCCTTATACTTCAGATCCTGGGGTGCGGCACCCACGGAGGCGTATTGAAAAATACGGCAATCTTCTCCGATACTCGTGTACTCATCGATCACCACATGAGAGGCGATATGGGTACCGGCACCGATAGAGGTATGGGCCTTTACAATGGTATAGGGGCCGATGACAACATCGGAATCTATCTGTGCGGATGGATCAATAATGGCTGTGGCATGTATCTTTGTCATGAGTCGTCCTTATCTATATCCTGCCGCATTCATTGCGATACGGCAGTCTTATCTCACTATATTTTACATAAAAAAAAAGGGCACGGATACCACGCCTATTCACGGGATTCGAGACGCTCGATCCGCTTCTCAAGGTGGGAGACTGTCCGCTTGAGCTCCGGCAGTTTGGGCATCATGGCCATGAGTCTCAACCACAATTTATGGGGCATGGCCGGAGTGCCCGAGACCACTTCACCCTCACCCAAGGACTTGACCACACCGGCGGCAGGCCCCACGATGGTGTTATTCCCCACGGTAAGATGTCCTGAAATACCGGCTTTGCCGGCGATAATCACATGATCACCCACCGTAGCACTTCCCGCGATGCCCACCTGGGCCACCAAAAGGGTATCCTCACCCACCTCGACATTGTGGGCCACATGCACCAGGTTATCGGTTTTTACCCCCCGTTTAATCCAGGTTCGTCCCGATGTGGCACGATCGATGGCATTTAAGCTGCCGATCTCCACATCATCGTCGATCTGCACGATACCGGTATGGGGAATTTTTCGATAGGCCCTCCCCTCCGGGGCAAAGCCATACCCATCACCGCCAATCACCGTTCCGGCATTGATAATGACACGATTACCCAAGATGCATCCCGGGCCGATGGTCACATTGGATTTAACGATCACGTCGTCACCCAAAGAGACATCGTCTCCCACCACCACCCCCGGCAAGAGGCGGCACCCTTTACCAAGGGTCACCCCATGCCCCACCACCACACAGGGGCCAATCTCCACCGGGCCGCCAAAGGTGACCCGCTCCCCGATAGAGGCCTGGGGGCTCACCGTATGCGTCACGGCCTTCGCCGGAGAGAAAAACTCCATCACCTGTACGAAGGCGACCCGGGGATTTGCCACCACAATAAGGGTTTTATCGGTGGGACCGGGATCTTCGGGGACCAATACCGTTGACGCCCCTGTCTCGGCGAGACGCTTCAAGTACCCGGCGTCTCCTGCATACACAATCTGGTCCGCCGTGGCGGCTTCAAAGGGGGCCGGAGCCGACACAACTCGGGTTCCATCCCCTAGGACAAGGCCTCCCACCACATCGGCAATCTCTTGAACGGTTCGCTTCATCTTACCTCTTTTTTGTATACCTCATCGTACAGACCAATGAGCCTGTCCGTCATGTCCATGGATTCAGGGGCATAGAGCACCTCTTTTTTCGCCACAATGAGGAGATACCCCCCTTTGCGACCGAGGCGATCGATAATGCCATCGAGCTCTTTTTTTATCTTTTCTGTCTGCCGGCGATTGATCGTGGCAAAGAGACGGCTGTACTTCTGATCCGCCTGCTTAAATACGGTGAGAAGCGTCTCGAGCTCTTTGCGCTTTCCGTCGATTTCACGAGTGGTGGCGGTGAGCTCCAAACGCTCTATCAATACCTGCAACACAGCGATATTTTTCTTCATGCGGCCCAGATCTTCCATCCGTTGGCTCTGTTTGGTGCGAAGCTCCTCGGCGGCCTCACGGCCCGCTCGGGACTCTTTTAAGACCCTTTGAAAATCCACCACGCCAATTTTTGCCACATTGGCCCCAAGGGCGGTGCCACCCCCCAAAAAAAGGAGGGCTGCCACAAAAACAGATGTCATACCGCTTCGCATAAAAAATACCCGCCTTATTTTCTACCTAAAAATTGCAAGCGTCCTTTGGCCGGATATGCAAGGCGCCGGACATGCAGCTGTAGTATTTTACCGCAATTGTCTGGTAACGCGGCAGATCCGTCCAAAGGTCGTTCCCGAAGGGTGAACCCACTTCTGCATTTTCGGCTACCGTAACTTTGATGACCCGCAGAACGCATAATAAATACTTGTAATAGTAGCGTTTTAATCATGACACAAAACGGTGAATGCAATTTTTAGGTTCTAATCACCGTGAGGCAAAACCTGCATCCCTTTATCACACCGACCGGTACCGATGCACTCTTTAAAAAGCGGTCCCCATGGTAAACTCCCAGCGAGCGGACTCTTCACCCGGCTGGGGATCCACGACGTAACCGCGCTCAAAGCGAATGGGACCGATGGGGGAGTACCACCGAAATCCAAACCCATAGGTATGGCGCAAATCGGCAGGATCTATATTTGCGGTCTCCTCATAGACGTTACCCGCATCGGTGAAGAAAACGGCCACAAGGCCCTCCACACCGAAGAGGGGGACAATGAGTTCGGCATTGAACTGGACATATTTATTTCCGCCCACCTCGCTTATGGTACCATCGGCATTGGTCTCTTTCAGGTGGATATCCTGGTAATCAAAACCACGCAGAGAGTTGATCCCCCCCAGATAAAACTTCTTATAATCTGGTAAAAAGCCCCCGCTGTTTTCGTGGACAATGCCCCCCTCACCATGGAGCATACCCACCACCTTCCAGAGCACCGGAAAATACCAGCTCGACTCGGCGGTATACTTGGAGTAGCTGATATCCCCTCCGAGGCCGCCACCGGCATGTTCCACCCGGAGGGTACTGTCAATACCTCGTGTGGTCTGGGCATTGTAGCGGCGATCCCTCGTATCGTAATTGAGGCTCACACCGGTACTGCTGAGGACATTGACCCCTTCCATCTCTTTGATGCTGTCCGAGGCCCCCGTCTCGAGATTGAAGATATCATTACGCTCATAGGTGTAGGAGACAAAGGCACGGGTATCTTTAAAAATGGGATATCCCAGGGTGAGACCGCCCCCCACTGTTTTCTTATCGTAATAGGTATACTCATCGTTCCAGTTTTTCAGTTCGGACTTGGCGTAGAGGGGAATGTCAAAGAGCCATGGCTCCACAAAACTCAAGGAGTATTTATTACCGGTGCCCCCAAACTGCGCCTTCAGATCCAGGGACTGATCCCGTCCGAAGAGGTTCCGCTTGGAGATGGAGGTGGTACCAAAGAGCTTATCTTGACTGCTGTACCCCATGCCAAAGGTAAAGGTCCCGGTGGGTTTCTCCGTGACATCGATGGAGAGGTTCACCTTGTCCGGGTCAGAGGTATCGAGGGTATTGACCTTAATATCGCCAAAATACTCCAGGCGATAGAGGTTTCGCACACTCTCCTTGAGGCGTCCCCCCCGGTAGAGTTCCTGTTCATACACTTTAAGCTGGCGCCGAATTACCTTGTCCCGGGTGACGGTGTTGCCCGTGATGAGGATCTTGCCAAAGTAGACGAGGCTCCCCTTGGAGATCCGGTAGGTCACATCGGCGACCTTTTTCTCGCGATCACGACGAATATCAGGCACCACAGAGACCCTGGCATAGCCCTCATTGCTATAAATATCGGTGAGGGTCACCACATCATTTTGGACCCTTTCGCGGTTAAGAAAGGGCTCTTCCCCCACCTTTATCGCATCGAGAAGGGCCTCTTTGGTCTCTAAGATATCGCCGGCCACATCCACCGTACCTAAGGCGTAACGAGGCCCCTCATCGATCTTCACCGTAATATAGATCCATTTCCCCCGATACTCCACCTCCGGATCGGCCATGCGGCAGTCGATAAACCCTCGCTTCTGGTACTCGGCATTGATCACCGCCATATCGACGTTCAGATCGGCCATCTCAAGGGTCCCCGAAGAGGTGAGCCAGGAGAAGAATCCCTTCTTCCGGGTCTTGGCCATCTTGCGGATCTCCTTATCGGTGAAGAAGTGGTTCCCCTCGATGGATATATCTTTAATCCAGATCTTCTCCCCTTCCTCGATACTAAACTCTAAGTCCGCCTGATTATTCTCCACATCGATGAGCCGGTAGTTCACCTTGGTTTTGTAATAGTGGCGCTCATTGTAGAGACTCTCAATCTGCTTGATGGAGGTGTTCAAAGAGGCGGTATTAAAAATGGCCCCCTTGGTCAAGGTGATATTTTCCGTCACCTTCTCATCATCGAAGACGTGGTTTCCCGCCACCTGGACATTACGGATGGTGGGTTTTTCCGTCACCCGAAAGGTGATCGTTACCGACCCCTCATCCGTATGATCGGCCACCACCTGGATATCTTCAAAGTAGCCCATGCGGTAGATGGACTTCATATCCCGGGTCAGGGCCTCTTTTTGAAGCCGGTCACCGGCTTTTGTCCGCACCACACGCAGCACCGCTGCGGATTCGATGCGCCGGTTGCCCTCAACCTTCACCTCTAAAATAGTTTCAAAACGAAAGATACGCGACCCGACCTTACGGGCCAGATCCCCCACGGTGGAGATCAGAGTCTCCACCCCCTTGCCCTCGCTGACAAGGGGGGTGCGGCTCCCCTGGGCCACGTCAAACAGGGTGGCGGAAAGGTGCAAGGTCCCTCCCGTCTGCGTCAATTGCCCCCATATCACATAGTCCACATTCGCCGCCGCGGCACCCGATGCCAGACGGGCCGTATCCACAGCCCCCGTCTCCCCCACGGCGCCCATGAGGGGGGCGGCGTCCACCATGACACCGCCATCTCGCGCCCACTGCCGGGAGAGGATATCCGGAATTTGCGCCTCGAGGTAGGAGAGATCCGATTCAGACACCACAGAGAAGGGGAGTACGGCAATACGGGGAACCGTTTCTCGGCCCCATACGGGGGTGATTCCCATGAACATCACGATCATCACAAAAGAGAGAAGAGACCTGGTCAATCGATTCATTATTTGGTGTTTCCCTTATTACCTAAAAGTTGCAAGCGTCGTTCCTGAAAGGATGAGCCCATTTCCGCATTTTCGACTACCGTAACTTTGATGACCCGCAGAGCACATCATAAACAGTCGTAATAGTAGCATTTTGACTATGACACAAAGCGGTGAATGCAACTTTTAGGTATTATCTAAAAATTGCAAGCGTTCTTTGGCTGGATATGCAAGGCACCGGACATGCAGCTGTAGTATTTTACCGCAATTGTCTGGTAACGCGGCAGATCCGGTCAAAGGGCGTTCCCGAAGGGTGAGCCCACTTCTGCATTTTCGGCGGCCGTAACTTTGATGACCAACAGAACACATAATAACTACTTGTAATAGTAGTATTTTGGCCATGCTGAAAGGCGGTGAATGCAATTTTTAGGTATTATCCTGTCCGTTCAACCAACTGTGCGCCTTCCAGCGTCACCTGGCGATCCATATAACTGGCCAGTTCCATGTTATGGGTCACTACCACAACGGTCATGCCCGTTTCACGATTCAGATCATCGAGGAGTTCATGGATCTGACTGCTATTTTTTCCATCTAAGTTTCCCGTGGGCTCATCGGCCAGGAGAATGGCAGGACGCCCCACCACGGCCCGTGCGATGGCCACACGCTGCTGCTCCCCGCCGGAGAGTTCTCCGGGGCGGTGATGAAGGCGTTTTGAAAGGCCCACCCGCTGAAGAATGGCCTCGGCCTCTCTACGCGCCGTGCTCCGCTTCCCCCCTCGAATAAAAAGGGGCAGCATCACATTCTCAAGGGCGGTAAACTCCGGTAAGAGATGGTGAAATTGGAACACAAAACCGATGGTTTCATTTCGAAAGGTCGCCAGATGCCCGTCGTCGGCGGCAAACACATCCACCTCGTCACAGATGAGACGGCCCGTATCGGGCCGGTCCAGAGCCCCCAAAATATGCAGGAGGGTCGATTTTCCAATGCCCGAGGCACCGGTCACCGCAATACGCTCCCCGCCCTCCATGGAAAAATGGACATCTTTAAGGACATCGAGCTCCACCCCACCGGCAAAGTAGGATTTTGATATCCCGTCTAAGAGAAGATGAGCCCCCCTCATAACATCACCCATATCGTATGGCCTCCACCGTATTTTGTCTGGACGCCTGCCAGGCAGGATAGAGAGTGGCCAGAAAACAGATACAAAAAGCAGATACAGAGATAATGAGTACATCCATCGCCTCCAAGCGTACGGGAAGCGTGGAGAAGATATAGACTTTTGGCAACTCGATAAACTTAAAGTGCTTGAGAAGAAAACAGAGCACCACCCCCAAAAGGACCCCGATGGAGGTACCCACCATACCAATGATGGTACCCTGATAGACAAAAATTCGCATAATACTGCTATCTTTGGCCCCCATGGCCTTTAAAATGGCGATATCCCGTGTCTTCTCCATCACCATCATGATCAGGCTACTGGCAATATTGAAGGCGGCCACCAGAACGATGAGAATCAAAATCACAAACATCGCCGACTTCTCAAGCTTCAGGGCCGAAAAGAGACTGGCGTTCATCTGCATCCAATCCCGGGCCCAGTAGGCGGAACCGATGACCGCTAAAATATCCTGGCGAATCTGCCCCGCCTCATACGGAGCATCGCTCCAGACGTCCATACCCGTCACCCGATCCCCCAAGCGAAAAACGGCCCGGGCATCGTCGATATGGATATAGGCAAAGGCACTGTCGTACTCATACATGCCCGAATCGAAGAGTCCGGATACCCGAAACTGACGCATGGAGGGGATATGGCCCATGGGAGAGATCATCCCCTTGGGTGAAATGAGATAGATCATATCGCCCTCCCCCACCCCCAGGTTCAGGGCCAGCTCCTTGCCGAGCACTACACCAGGGGCCACAGGAAGCCCCTTCGACGGAGCGACCCGTGCCAGACGTGGGGCGAGGCGCTGGGGAGGATAGCCTTCGATCTGAGTGACGGGGGCAAGGGGGTCCACTCCCCTTAGGGCGGCGCCGGAGACGCCATAGGCCGAGCGAAGCATCACCTGACCGTAAACAAAAGGCGCCGTGACCCGTACCCCATCCACCCCATCGATGACACGCCGAAGGTTTTCGGGGGCGGCGATACCACCGCCTCGTTTCATCACCGTAATATGGGACTGAAAGCCCAAAATACGGGCTTTAAAATCTTTTTCAGCCCCCGTCATCACGGCAATCACCACCACGAGGGCCATCACCCCCAGGGCAACACCGGCGACGGAAAGTAAGGTTATAAGGGAAATAAAAGTTTGCCTGCGCTTGGCCTTGAGGTAGCGCAAGGCGATGAGGAGTTCATACGATATGGAAAAGGACGATCCGTTTTGGCTCATTCAACCATCGTTTTACAAAAGAATATGTAAAAAACCCACCGATGGAGGCTCGCCCCATCGGTGGGTGGTGATTGCTACTTTTCGATCCGTTTCATCAAGGGGAAGAGAATCACCTCACGGATGGATGCAGAATCGGTGAGGAGCATGGCCAGACGGTCGATACCGATGCCCTCTCCGGCTGTGGGAGGCAAACCATACTCCAGGGCCTCTACATAGTCGGTGTCCATGCTGTGGGCCTCTTCATTGCCCGCCTCTTTCTCCGCTACCTGATCCAGGAAACGACTGCGTTGGTCTTCTGGGTCGTTGAGCTCAGAGAAACCGTTGGCAATCTCCCGTCCGGCAATAAAGAGCTCAAACCGGTCGGTGAGTTCGGGATTGGTATCGCTTCTGCGAGATAAGGGGGAGACCTCCACCGGGTAGCCGGTAATAAAGGTAGGCTGGATGAGATTGGGTTCCACCAGCTCATCGAAGAGCTTGGTAATGACCTTGCCCATGCGATCGGCCTTGGTGATATGAATGCCCTTCTCTTCGGCAAAGGCCAGAAGCGCCCCATGATCATCCAAAATAGCGGGATCCACCCCACCGATAGTCACGAGGGACTCCAGCATGGGGATACGCTGCCATGCGGTGGCAAAATCAATGGTGTTGCCCTGGTACTCGATGGTAGCCGAACCGGTCACTTCTTTCGCGATATAGGCAAACATCTCCTCGGTCAAATCCATGAGATCTTCGTAGTTGGCGTAGGCCTGGTAGAACTCAACCATGGTAAATTCGGGGTTATGACGGGTGGAGACCCCTTCATTCCTGAAGTTTCGGTTGATCTCAAAGACACGCTCAAAGCCACCCACCACGAGACGTTTCAGATAAAGCTCCGGGGCGATTCTTAAGTAAAGTTCCATATCCAGGGCATTATGATGGGTGACGAAGGGAGTCGCCTCGGCACCACCGGCGACGGCCTGCATCATGGGGGTCTCTACCTCAAGGTAATCGCGATTCAGGAGAAAATCACGTACCGCCTGCACCATACGGCTTCGACGGCGAAAGGTCTCTTTGACCTCCTCGTTCATGATAAGGTCCACATACCGCTGACGGTATCGCTTCTCAGGGTCCTTCAGGCCATGAAATTTTTCAGGAAGCGGGCGCACGGACTTGCACACCAGAGATAGAGCCGTGGGCTGAAGGGTCCACTCACCGGTACGGGTCTTAAAAAGGGTCCCGGTCAATCCGATAAAATCGCCGATATCCATCTTCTTAAAGAGGTCGTACGACTCATCCCCCACCTTATCCTTAGCGACAAAGGCCTGCAGCAGACCACTGCGATCCTTAAAGCGAACAAAGGAGGATTTCCCCATGCGGTTGATGGCCATCATACGTCCCGCGACAGTAAAAACGGCCCCCTCTTCTCCGGTATTTTCCGGTTCGGCTTCGATGAAAGCCTTTAAATCAGCGACAGTATGAGTAACCCGAAGATCGTTGGGGTAAAGATTAATCCCCCGGCCTCGTAGCTCTTCATTCTTCGCTTTTCTCTGTTCGACGACGTCCTGTGCGCTTTCTTTGCTCATTCTCTGCTGCTCACTTTATTTGATGGCTCCGTAAAAAAGCAGTCCTGCCTCGGCAT
Source organism: Desulfobacteraceae bacterium (assembly GCA_013619155.1). GTDB lineage: Bacteria > Desulfobacterota > Desulfobacteria > Desulfobacterales > Desulfolunaceae > Desulfoluna. The sequence continues at coordinate 3,352 of JABXKT010000105.1, read as the reverse complement.
ACCCGATGCCGAAGTTGCCCTTTCCATGCAAGGGAGAACCATATGCCAACGTATTTTTTTACAGTCACATCTTCATAATTGATATGTTCAGAAGCACTGCTTCAGATATTTTAAGGCTCCATCACCCCCATGGTACATGGTGACTTCCCTTCTCTGATCATGGCCCGCGTCCCTTACATCTCAAAGGGTTTTCAAGGCATCAGCCCCCCTTGAAATAGACCAAATGACCCTAACCTAACCAATTTCATTTGCCCCTGTCAACACCGGTCGGAAAACTGGGTGACCCCATCAATGTCCGCCGCCTGGAGGAAGGGAGATGATAAATTCAGCCCCCTCCCCGGGAGGGCTCGTCACATGGACCCCGCCTCCGCACTCCTGCAGAAGCCGGAAGACGATGGAGAGGCCAAGTCCCGTCCCCTCCTTTTTTGTGGTAAAAAAGGGGTCAAAGATCTGCGCCATATCCGCCTCGCGTATTCCCGGGCCCCCATCTTTTACGGAGAGCATCACCCCTTTCGGAGAGTCCATGTACCCGAAAAGATAGATGGTTCCCCTGGGATCAGTGGCCTCTAAGGCGTTTAGCAAAAGGTTCAAGAGTATCTGGCGTAGATGCCCCGCGTCCATATAGACACAAAGAGAGGCCCCCACCACGGACTTCACATGAATCTGCCCCCCCATTTTGGGATCCTGGGCCAGAAAAGCCACCGTCTCCTCCACGGCCTGGGCCAGAAAAATCGGGACGGGGTGGCCCGCACCGGGGCGGGCAAAAAGCAAAAATTCTGTCACCAGGGATGAGAGTCGACCGGCCTCGCGCACGGCAATTTCCATGAGTTTCTCATGGTGGGACTCCCACCGCGCCTCCCCTTTCAGCATCTGGATCGACCCGGAAAGGGATGCCAGGGGATTTTTAATTTCATGGGCAAGGCCCGCGGCCATTTCGCCGATAATGGCCATCTTCTCCACCCGCTTCACCTGGGTCTCCAGCATCAATAGATCCGCCCGGGCCCGCCGCTCTTGATGGGCAATATACCCACTCACCAGAGCGGTAATAAGGCAGGCGAGAAACATCACCGAGGTCCGGTAAAAAACCGGCTGCCAGCCCCACTCATCCACAAAGGGGGAGACGTTAAACCCCGGAGGAACAAGGACCCCGTAAAATTGAAGATCCACGAGAAAGCCAAAGGCGATACAGGCCATGGCGGCGATAAAATACCCACCGCTACGTCCCAGATAAATGGTCCCGCATATAATCACGATGGGATAGAGAAAGAGAAAGGGACTGTACACAAGGCCGGTAAAATAAGTGATGGCCGAGACGATGAGAAGGTCCACCACAATTTGAACGCCCCCAAAGGCGATCTCATACTGAAACCACCGAAAGATGCCCAGATAGAAGAGATTCACAAAAAAAACAAACCCCGCCACCTCATAAAGGGAGGTCAGGGGGTCTGCAAAATATGAGATATTTTCCGCGGTACGATAGACCAGGGCCGCCCCCAGCATAAGGAAAACAAACATCGAGCGGCACAACATCAGCCATCTCAATCGTCGCCCATAATCCCCACCCGAGGGTATCCACCGCGCGCTAGGCGCGAGGGGACCCAGGGCCCCGTTGTCATCGTATCCCTCTCTTTTTATCATTACCCCACGACACTGGCCATCTTGAAGATAGGAAGATACATGGCAATGACCAGCCCACCGATAACCGTCCCTAAAAAGACCAGCATAAAGGGTTCGATAAGGGCGGTGAGGTTCTCCACCGCCTGGTCCACCTCATCATCATAAAAATCGGCAATCTTTTCGAGCATGGTGTCCAGCGCACCCGTGGACTCTCCCACCGCAATCATGGAACAGACCATGGAGGGAAAGATCCCACTCTCCACCAGGGGATCTGCCATGGTTCGCCCTTCGGAGATCCCGGCCCTCACCTCGTAGATGGACTCTTCGATCACCACATTGCCCGCTGTCTTGGCCACGATATCCAAGGCGTCGAGAATCGCCACCCCAGAGTTGAGCATGGTCCCCATGGTACGGGTAAACTTGGAGACGGCCACCTTTCGAATCAATATCCCAAAAACAGGTACCTTTAAGAAGAGCCGATCGAGGACCTTACGCCCCTTCACGGTCTTGCTAAACTGCTTGTAAGCGATAATGGAGAGAAACAACCCGCCTATAAGGTAGAGCACATTATTCCGCACGAAGTCGCTCATATTAATGACAATTTGAGTGGGCAGGGGCAAGGTCGCCCCAAACCCTGCAAACATCGATGTAAAGGTCGGAATCACGAAGAGAAGAATCACCACCACCACCACCAGGGCGATGACCAGGGTGACGATGGGATAGGTCATGGCCCCCTTTACCTGGCGCTTGAGCTTCATCATCTTCTCCATGTAGCTGGAAAGACGCCTCAAGATAATATCGAGGATCCCCCCGGCCTCCCCGGCAGCCACCATATTGACAAAGAGGGAATCAAAGATCTTGGGGTGTTTTTTAAGGGCCGCGGCAAAGGTCTGTCCCCCTTCCACGTCCCCTTTTATCCTCTTGATCACCGCCTTGAAGGTGGGGTTCTCCTGCTGGGTTAACAAAATCTCCAGACATTGAATAATGGGGAGCCCGGCATCAATCATGGTGGAAAATTGCCGTGCAAAAATAATCACATCGTTTTCCAGAACTTTGGGCTGAAGAAAGGCGATCCCCTCGAAGATATCCTTGGGCTTCTTTTTCACCTTGGTCGGTGCAATGCGCATACGGGCGAGATTTGAGCGTAAGGCCTCTTCACTGGAAGCGTCCATTTCCCCTTTACGGGATTCGTTTTTTCTGTTCTTCCCTTCCCAGAGATAAACAGGCATCCTTAAAACCTCCTAGATCACGAGAGAGTGGGTGGGTACCGCCCCAAGGGGGCACGAAAATGATAGTGCCAGAGCCCCTTTGAGCATATGGCCCGAAACACGCCGCCTCCAGGCGAGCCCGAGGGAGACGAAAGAGCGCCGAGACACAGCCCGTCCACGTTAAAAAGAGGGGCCATCATACACCCACCGCAAACAATTCATAAAAATCATGGATAATCCCGATTTCATTAAATGTTTTCGTCCCCTTTTTCAATGAATTTTTGCAACGGCCGATATTTGCCTTCGGACTCTGGCAAAAAATAGATGGACAGATTTCATAAGAGTGCCGCTGTGATTTGCCTAAATGGCTTCGCCACCCTCGCCGTCGGAGGCCGTGCGGTGAAAGTATAGCCTCCGGCGGCCCTGCCGGGGGCCAACCTTTTGCAAAGGTTGCCAAACAGGTTTTTATTGTGACTGCAACGGACCAAGGGTCCGTTGCAGTCACACACCTGGGGTCCAGGGAATTT